>NZ_JAILWC010000001.1:600000-873058 GCF_025699125.1 Nitrosopumilus sp.
AAAAACTCAAACATCATTTAGTTATTCCAAGGCACTAAATGAGGTACTGCGAAAATCCATCTAAACAAAAATAAGAGTTTACTCGAAGATAATGCAATTATTAGGTATGAATATTCAAGGAATCTCTGCAATCCTCACAAAATAGTTTTTTTCCAGCGGAAGCATACATAACAAAAATGAAAAATCTAGTTATTTTAGCGATTTTCTCAAACTCACATTGACAATTTGAGAAAAACTAACATGTCCAGAAAAATCCTTTATCGTCTTTGCCTGTAAAATTCTGAGTTTTTTTATTATATCCTCATCAAACGAGACTGTAACTTTTTTTGTTGTCATAAAGATATTCTCAGTTCCAGAGCAAAGAAGGATAGTTGAATACTATCTGTTGAGTATGTGTCATTGCTGCAACATATTGAAATTTTGACAGATGAGGTATTGTCATAAGTGGTCATAATCTAATCATAATTGGATAAAAAATTGCTAGGTGGAGTTTTAGGTATTTTTACCTTAAAGGTTGTAGGTGAATTTGACACTGTGATTTCGCCTCCATGTGATTCAACAACAAATTTCACACTTACTAAACCAAAACCAGTACCGGTTTTTTTTGTAGTGAATAACGGCTTGAAAATATAAGGCAGATTCTCTTCAGAAATTCCATTTCCGGAGTCTTCAATTTCAAAAATAATCCAATTCTTTTCTTTCCCAACCCTGATATCGATACTTCCTTTTATCCCCACAGCCTGAATGGCATTGACAACAAGATTGTTAATGGCAATTGACAATTGTTCTCTGTCGCAAACAATGTCATAGTCATTTTTCGAGGTATTAATTTTAACATTATCGGGAATGAGAATAGAATCCATAGAATCTAAAATAATTCTAGATGTTTTTGTTTTAGATAAAACCGTGGGCTGATCTTTGACATAATTCAGCACATTGTTAACTTGGTTGACAATTCTATCTATGGAATGGCATATTCTGTCATAGTGTTTTCGTTTTTGATTGTCAGTTCCATATAGCATGGCTAAATTTTCAACAGATACCATGATGACTGAAAGAGGATTTCTTAAATCATGAGACAACCTGGATGCAATCTCGCCTATCTGCACCATTTTCTTCTGCTTGATCATTTCTTGAGCCTGTGAATCAATGATTTTTTTTAATTCCTTGATTGTGTTAATTTGATCCAGATTAGAGATATTTTTTAGAATTGTTGAGTTATCCTGCACGCATTATAAATGGTCTGGTATTATTTAATATATTGGTGTAACAATATCATTACAAGTGTATTCATTTATTCATTGATGGTATAATCAAGTCCGTTTTTGATCATATTCTTTTATGCACTGTGATTTGCAGAAATATATACACTAATTTATATAGTGTATAACTACATTTAATAATGTACCTATATTGTATAGTTAATAATTATGAGTTATGGGCATGATATTTTCATTGATGGTAATAATATCGATGCAAATATTGTGACTGAAGATTATGTGGTGATTTCCCTTGACAGGTAAATTTTTACAATCACGTTCAATCATTTTAGGAATTATTGTGATTTTTACTGTTTTTACAATATCATTGACTGAAACTATTCAACTCTCTGATGGATTTTCAAGTAAAAGCACTGCTGGTTGGGTTTATAATTTGAACCCTGGAGAATCTGAAGTTATGACATGGACCTTAACAAATTCCGAAGAAGTACCAATAAACATAGAATTTCGTGCAGAGGGTGAAGGTTCAGAATTGTTTGTTTTTGAAAAATTAGTAATTATGGAGCCAAAAGAACAAAGAGCATTTGAATTTATTGTGATAGTTCCTGATGACCATCCTAATAATATAGAATACAGACCAGTTTTGTTTGCATTAGAAAGAGCCTTGCCTTCTGACGGTGGCGCAGCAGCTGTTTTAATCAATTATCAAATGAGTGCAAAACCAATTATCAAAATTGGTGATGAACCTATTTACACAGCGCCAGTTATTGAAAAAGAAAAAATTGAAGAAAAACAATTAAAAAAAGAAACTCCAACTAAAGAAGATTTTTCAACCGCGCCAACTGAAACAATAGAAGAAAAACTGGCCAGAATTGCAGAAGCAAACAAAGATGTAAAAGATGATGATTCATTTGATAAATCTTTAAAAGAAGAACCAATGTCAGGATATGATCCAGAACCTATACCTGATCCAGAACCTATACCTGATCCAGAACCTATAACCCACACAATTATCAAAGAAGATGATATCATAGAGGGGGGAGGCGGATGTCTTATTGCAACTGCTGCATATGGAACTGAATTAGCACCTCAAATTCAATTCCTCAGAGAAATTAGAGACAATACGGTAATGAGTACTGTGTCTGGGATATCGTTTATGACTGGATTTAACCAATTATACTATTCATTTTCACCAACGATCGCCGACATGGAACGAAAAAATCCTATGTTCCAAGAAGCAGTGAGAGCTCTCATCACTCCAATGATATCCACTCTATCGATTATGACACTGGCAGAAAAAGGAAATGATGTACAGGTATTGGGATTAGGGATATTTGTAATTGTGTTAAACTCTGGATTGTATATTGCAGCTCCTACTGTAGCAGGTTATGTATTAAGTAAACGCCTAAGAAATTAGAAATATTGTAATAAATTAGTTCTTTTCCTATTTAGAATGATTTTAAATGTTGATTGTCATTAATTCTTGTCACAAATATATTCATTATACACTTATTATAATAGTGTAACACTAGTAAATAGAATGTTTATTAAAAACTAGGTTTAAGGTATTTTTAATGACATATAACATAAAAAATGCAACTTTCGTAATTGCCTTTGCAGCTCTAATGATGACTATACCATTTGCGACTGGAACTGTATTTGCTGATGAGATTGATGCAAACTTGGATGCAAACTGTGGATTCTCAACGTCCGCTCTTGCTGGTTTGGACTTTGGATCATTTACCGCTGATCAAGATGCAGCAACAGTTGGTGAGCAAGAAGTACAACTGACACCAGTTCCAGATACAGTTGCCTCAGCTAGAGTTTCTGTAACAGTAGATGACTGGTTTGGTGTAGGTACAAGAGCAAGTGGAACTATAACCTTAGCTAGTGCTGCTGTTGGCGACACTGTAACAATTGGTACAACTGATTATGATGCTATTGCAGGCCCAACATCTGGTACTAATTGGGATCAGAGAGGGGACGATATTGCTGATGCAGCAGAATTAGCAGCAGCAATCAGAGGTAACGAAGGAACGGTCTACAAAGTTTCTACGGCTGGTACTAACGTGGTTACTGTTAATACAGTATCTAGAGGTACTGCCCAAAATACAGTTGTATTAAGCGAAGATACGACTGGTAGTACCATAATTACAAGGGATTCTGCTGCTAGTACATCAACTAATGTACTCAATGGTGCAGTAGATACTCCGCAATTAATCATGGATGGCGAAACTACAAAGTTTGACATGAATGTTGGCAGTACAGCTAGTAATACATACAACAACCTGAGAAGTGTTATAACACTAGGTACAGCACAAGAAGTTCTTGGCGGTACTAACCCAGCACAAAACATCTTCTTTGCTTTGCAAATAGATCCTGCTAGTGCAACGTTTAGTAACTTACCATACGATGGCGCATTGACACAAGAAATCACAGTTACAGTAGAAAGTGCTTGTGATGGAACATAGATGCACACCACCCTTTTTTTCTTTTTTATTATACTAATTTCATTTAACATCACTAGCGTATATGCTGAAACTATTCATGCTTATCTTCTTGCAGATGGTGAAACAAATTTTGCTGATGATGAAATTGTTTTAGATAATGATGAAACTTTGGATATTTCTAAAAATGTTATAACTTCGGACGTAATTATCAAAAAAACAGTAGGAAAAGTCACAGTTGATTTAACACAAGAAGTCAAATTAGTTTCAAAGAAAGCCGGTGAAACAATCACTTTGAAAAATCCTCAATTAACTACAGTTAATGTTAAAATTCCTGATAAAACCCTAGTTTTGGCACCTGCAACATGGGATAAAAAAATATTTCCACCAAAAACCATTGCTGCTAGCGGAACTGTTCAATCGGGTTTTCAGACACCAACAAGTTCAATTCTTGTCGGGTCCCCTGATGTTGTCTTCCTATTTGATAAAGTAGTTACTATTATTTTGGAAGGCACAACTGGCCAGATAGCATACAAACTTCCAGGACAAACATCATGGATTCTAATCTCTACATGCCTTGGAACATATGATGCTCCAACCGATCCCCCCGTGAATGGGGAGTGCTCTATTTCTAATGGAGTAGATACTAAGATTATGACATTTCATTTTACTGAATTTACTTCTCTTTCTACAACTCCTGAAACCTCTACAATTACCAGTACGCCTACAAGTAGTTCTGGAAGTTCTGGTGGTGGGGGAGGTAAACGATCATCATCTGGTGCTCCCAGTTCCAGCGCCGAACATGCAGGAAGAATTCTTCCTGAAGGAGCAATTTCTGAAGCAAGAGCATTCCCAAATTGGTTTCAAACATCTCTGGTTACCTATTGGATTGAGAACTTGATAACGGATAACGAATTTAAAAATGCAATGAACTACATGCTAAACAAAAATATCATAAAAATCGATGTTGGAGAAGAAAAAGACATTCCAACATTAGACTTGGCGCCCTCAATTAAACAGCTATTCAGATTATGGTCTCTTGACAAACTTACGGATTCGACAATTATTGAAATTATAATTTATTACAGAACGGTTGGTGCATGGTAGTTATGATATACGTGAATTCAAGACACAAAATCAGAATTTAGTTTAAAACCTAGTCAATTAATCAAAATTCGTTTAATTTAAGTAAAAATTTTTCAATTTCTTTAGTATGCGAAAATTCATCTAGGGTTCCAGTTATTTTGTTAATTATATTATGGGATGATTTTCCATACAGATCTATTAAAACATCATTAATGTATTGAGGAGTTTTGTAACTATTTTCCAAATTACAATCATATTTTGAATGCAATTTTTCTGAAACTAACATCATCATTGATTCACCACCAATGTCGACAAGTGTTTGCTCAACAGCATAATTTATGAATGATTCTTTCACTGTTATCAAAATTGTTCACCTCTTGCAAAATTCAAAAGCACCACATTATCCGTTAAAAGGACTTTTGGCTTAAAAGGCGGTGTTAGATCAGACTGATCATAAATGATTGCATATTTTATTTTATATATAATAATACCGTGAGTAACGCTCATTATATCATTAATCAATCATATGAGCATAACACTCTAAGCATATAACACTTTTGTTTATGGTGTATAACATAAGATTTAGTGTATTTATTTTTCACATAAAAATTTAGACATTATTTCTCCATCATACAAAGATTTCAGAGCAGATACATTACATTCGGAAATAAATGGGTTTGTTGTTGTGATTTTATAATACATGAGGTCATCAGGATCTGTTGAATGCTGCAACCCTAATGCATGCCCCATCTCATGACGTGTGATGGCCGCTAACTTATTTTCGTCTAATTTGCTCGATTCGTAAATAGTGATTCTTGATTTCAATATCTGGTTCTTGTCCTCATCAATAATAGAACGTGTATATCCTGAATACCCCTCAGAATTTTTTTCATCCATTAAAAGGATCAGAATATCTCCATCATCACTAGTTGATTCATGAACATGTAACCGGATTGGTATATTGTATCGTAATTCTAAAGAGTCAAATTCATTTAATACGCCTTGCCACCCCTTATAGAACTTGGATGAGTTTTTTGATGTTCCTTTATGAGTATCTAAATCATTTATTTCGATAATTTCCTCGGACATTATTGATTCTTTAATCAGATCAATGTTTTTTTGAGATGTTTTTGCATGATTAATTATGTGTACATGAAAAATTCTTTCTGAATCAGATAATTTCCAAGACAGCCAAGTATCTATAGAATCCCCCATCAATGACTGGGTTATGAAATGACCTGATTCTAAAGGTTGAATGTTCGAATAATAGATGGAAAACATGATGACAGAAAATACAACAATTATTGAACAAAATAAGACAAAAAAATAAGATGTGTTACGATGCAAAACAGAGTCGAGTTTTTCGTATTTTTGATTTATTAATCCAAGTTGATTTGAAATCTGATCTATCTTTCCCTCCATAGCGGCAGAATCCTCATTTTGTTTGTCCAAATGAACATACACCATGATTAATAGTGTATCACTAGTATTAACCAGTATTGCTGGAAAATGAATGGAAAAAGGCAAAAATCAAATCAAAACATATCATTGGTTTAAATAAAAATCAATTTAACCTAGATACTGGAGAAAAATACTATGGATAACGTGGATTTTATGATCTTTCTAAGGATGTTGTCAAAAAAAGGATTTTTGGAAACATTATGGCACATTACAGATAAAAAACAAATTCATTATAATGAACTCCAAAAATACCTCATGAAAAAGAATATTGTGTCTAGTCAGGCATCAGTAACAATAATTCTTAACGGTTTAACTAACCTGGGATTGCTCGACAGAACAGTCGTTGATGGAAAGCCTCCAAGAACAAGTTATTCGGTCAACAAATTAGGCAAATCTGTCCTAACCCAGTTAAACAATCTAAAAAATACACTGTAGAACACTCAATCAAGCAGATAAAATAATTTACATTAAATTTATTAATCTTACACCACTATTACTGGTGTAAGATTATGTTTAAACCGGGTAAGAGTGAAAATAAGAAAAAACAAGAATTGCCCAAAGACCAAATGAAGAAAGCGTTGATTTCATTTGTAATAGAACAGAGTTTGATTGACGAGGGAGGGATAAAAGTTTTTGAAAAAACTATGGATCTTTTAAGAAAAAAATTTGGTTGTGATACATCTGAATGTCTTCATCATCCGGATTATTTGATTCAAATTTTAAATGACTTGCCAAAAAAAGCACATGAAAAAATTATTTTAGCAATTGAGGAGAAATTAAAAGAATTTGAATATCAGGAAGAGGTTAGGAAATTTACAAAAAATCTTTGCAGAATAGATAAAGTATCTTAAACTTGAATGATAAAAACAATATTTTAGAAAGCATTAACATCCCCTAAATATTCTTGAATAAAGTTAGATAAAAAATGAAAAGGATAGGAATCACTGTAAGAGTTTCAATTGCTTTCTGCTGGTAAAATGAAATATTTGCATTATTTTAGAAAAAATCATTGAAAAAGGCATATGCATCCACTGTGGGTTCAGACTACATCAGGTTCAATCTTAATCAAACATGATTCCAACATAAGACTTTGAGGTTTTGAGTTAACATTCTAGTATGATTTACAGTGTTGATTTAGTACCCCAAAATAGTCCATAATTTTGGAAGAATTTTGTAGTTTTATTACATTCATTTTTCTGTCCACATATGCAGTATGAGCATGCTTTTCCAGTTTATCAGAATGAGTGATTTTTAGTTTGGATTCACGGATTTCCTCGGCAAGATGGTTTTTGTACAAATTGGCCGCCTTTGTACTTCCAACATACAAGATATTATTTTGTTTATTATCACATTGCAACATAATGTCACTTGCAATCATCTGAATTCTTTGCGGATCTTCAGAAAACTTTTGTGAATCGGCATTCGTATCAAATCCATTTATATGAAAACATACCATTCTTGGTTGAATATCTATTGCGTAATCCAGCATAACGTATATTTAAAAAAACAGATACAACTGTTGATGCCAACATTAATGATGTAATTGCGAAAATAAGATTATCATGATACTATCTCGCTGGAATATATTCATATTTACATAATATGGGAGATTATGGTCTGTTCAAAAAATACAGACTATCCCTTATGTTCATTTTATGATGTTATGATAATGATGAAAATTCCATGTTCTCAATGTCATCAACGTTATGAATTAGCAACATCTGTGGAATATCTTATTAAAAGGGGATTGTTTCCTCATGACAAACATCTTTATTGCGAAGAATGCAGGCAATGATTTACAGTATAGAATGAATAATGCTTTTTTAAAAAATAAAAATAAAAGAATTATTCCAGATGAGACTTAATCTCTTCGTTTTTCATGAACATTGTCTACTAAAGGCACACCATCAGAAATTCCTGCTTGCCCATATGAGAAATGGTTTCTCTGATTAGTTCTCTCTTCTAATGCCTCAGATCTACTCAAGTCATTATCGATGACTAGATTTGGATGAACGGGACTGCCCGTGACGAAATGATTTCTCACTAAAGACACTTCATCAGATACTGAACTGCCCTCAATTCCATAGGCATATGTGCTTTCTACCCATATTGGCACATTCAGCATTAAAATGGTCAATATAGATAACATGCCAAACAGAACTGTTTTCCTCATTGAGAAGAGTTTTGGTGTTTCTGCTTCATATTCGATATCAAAACTTCCAATGTATTTGTTAGATTTGTTTTGTGTGGTGTTGTGTCTAATCATTATTTTACCCATCAAGATTATTCAATTAAGATTCTGTTTGTTTTGTAATTACAAACAATAATCATAGATCTAAAAAACACGATAATTTTAAATCCATCATAACTCACAGTCTATCGATATAATGAATCAAACTCATGACGAGATTTGCCTATTTGCTAAATTTACATAATTTTGAATATTATAAACAGAACAAAACCTTTACGACAAAGCGTCATAAAATCACGAGTAAAGTGGGGGGATACTGTTTTTATCGTCAATCAGTAAAAATAGTATCCTTTCAAACCTTTTTTAGAATATCATTAATCACTCTGGAAAAACTCACAGAACCAGACTCGGTTTTAATCATTTTTGCTTGAATGTCCCTTAATTTTTTTACCACATCATCTTGCAATACGATCGTTACTCGTTTTGACATGTTAGTGCTTTCCAACCTGTTTTAAAGTATAAGAGGTTTCTTCTATATTGTTACTCGCACATTCTGATGAACAAAAATAACTTGATCTATTTTCAAACACATGCTCTTAAAAAAATCAGAACATACTATACTATGAAACCTAGTGTGATTATAATTGATGATTATAACGAGGTTACAGATACTTTCTCAGAATATCTTAGTTTGTCATCAATTGATGTTTTGGCCATAGGACACAATGGTAATGATGCCGTAGAACTCTATAAAGTGCACAAGCCAGATGTAGTTTTGCTGGATTACATGATGCCAAAATTTAATGGGTTCTATGCATTACGAAACATTCACAAAATAAATCCTGATGCCAAAGTAATTTTTTTGACTGCTAGTTTGCGCCCCGATTTACCTCAACAACTAAAAGATGCAGGAGCAGATGCAGTATTGACAAAACCTATCAATATGAACAACTTAGTTGGATTGATTAAAACGATGCAATTAGGTGGAGTGACTCAAGTAAGTAACTAAGTTTCATAGTAAATAAAATTAATTTATTGTAATGAAAACAAAGATTGGAACAACTCTATAAAATTGGATAGATATTTCCTTGTTAGAATAAAAGAAAATGAAAACTAAATTTTTACTATTACTTGCACTTGTTTTTGCATGATGCCATCACAGTTTTATTTTTAGGACTATCATATATTCATAAACAAAGAATTCATGAGTAATTCTTAAAAGGTATAATTTTTGGATTTTTATGATGGGCAGGGTTGGTATGAATTCCAAATTATCTGATTGTGACAAGTGTTCTTGTACTGATTGGTATAGGAATTTGCACTAAAGTAGGTTTTCTAAAAGAGAAAAAGAAAATGACGGATTATGGACACAACTTACGCAAAAGAATTCTGATTGCTATCGGGGCAATCGCTGCATATTATTTGATCAACCTGCCATATCTTCTGATTAACGGATTTTTCAACCAGTATACATTGCAACAGGGCCTTCCGGATTATTTTATTTATAATGTAATCAAATTTGGAACAGTATCTGCAATCTTGTATGTTGCATTCATAGTGGTAAAGCCATCACTATTTCCAAAATCAAAAAAATACAAACGACTAGTACTTTGACAGTCATACTTATACCTACATCTGTAATTGCACTGCAAAGTGGATATATCATACCAGAACTAGAGCAAGGACTTTGCATAACCCATAGTGGCACAGCAAATGAGGACGGCAATTTTATTGGAAGTAGATCTCAGGGAATATCTACTGAATCTGAATGCAATGCAAGCTGTGAATTTAACAGTAAAACTAGCATGGGTGAAGACAAATTATGTGAGTTTCATGGCGTTTATGGAAAGACTGATTGGATAATAGATCCTAATAATGAGAACATTATTTTTAATTGACAAAATGAAAACTAGGTACAAAATAACAATTTTTGGAATTTTGGGGTTTCTTGGAATCAATAGTGTCATCAGTCCGTTTTTCTGTCAGGGTTTGAACTGAAATCGTTATACAATAAAATAATTTCAAACCTTTCTAAGGATTAACTATCCTTTTGAATTAAATCTGATTTCATCTAATATTGGATATGGGCAATTTCTTGTTCTGTGTTTTTTTGAATAGCGAAATATCATTATCTTTTAGAATCTCTTTTATCCATCCAAAAATATATGAAATTAGAATGCCGAAAACAAAATAATTTGGATTTCCTGTTGGAACCAATTGTTCAGGATCAAACATTCCGAGATTTTCTGAAATATTGTTGTCTTCTGAAACAACAAATAATGCAATTAATATCAAAGCGCCAATAATAAAGGCGATATTCTTGAATGCTTTAATTGTCGGTTTGTGTTCGAGAACAATTTTTATGAACACTCCTGCAAGTAATCCTCCAATTACCAATGGCCAATCCCATTCTCTTACTAAATTGTCTATGTTTTCAGACACAGTTGCAGGAATGGCTATGTTTTGTGGTATCTTAATTGTGTCTTGTGATAAAGTATAGACAACACTACCTACAGTAGTTGTAGGAAAAGATGCAGTTATCAAATCCCCACTGCCTACAAAAATTTCCTTGGACCACATGTTAGAAGAAACTGTTTCAATCAGAGAATTATCCACCAAAATTTGAATATTTTCTAAATTCAGAGAAGATTTATCCCCCATAGTTAATGCTGGATATACTTTGGCATAACCTAACTCGGAACTTTTTTGAATTGACAAGACCAATTCAGTACCATAAGTACTTGGAGAATATGTTGTTGGAGAATTTTGATTAATTAACGGATCTAAGAACTTGGAATCCTCATTAGTTGGTGGATTTTTTGCAGCTGGTTCATACGAATATGCCTGTCGGATGCTTAATGATTTACTATTACTTACTGCTGAATTGTATTCGGAATTCCCCAAAAAAACAGCATATACATCAATATTTTCTCCCCAATCGCCAGCAATGGTTCTTATGGAAAACTTTCCACGTGCATCAGTGGTTCCTGATGCAATAACATCACTGTCATTAAGATTAGAATTAGTTTTGATAATAATAGTTCCATAGGTGACACTATAGTTATCCGTAGTTTTTAGAGTTCCTTGAAAAACCATCTCCTTCCCAACTCTCTCAAATCCTGAAGCAGAATCAAGCTTGAGTATTGTGTCACGTTCAACAGCATAAGCTGGATTTTCTTCTAAGGTGAACAACATTAAAAAACTAACCAAGATGAAAAAAATTGGAAAGAATTTCACTCTTTTTAGCCTCTTGAGATTTTATTTTAATATTTCATTCTCATTTTATGAATCAACATTGAAGTATGCTTTTACATGAGATTGTCCCATATACCAGAGAATAACTGCATTAATTATGATTCCAATCACATTAAGATGTAACAAATCAAGTATGATGTTGATAATTGCCAGTGCTCGAATTAGAGTTCTTCCCCAAGATTTTCTGCTAAGTAAAGCATACATCATTACACCATTGATGATTCCAGTAATAATAAAAATTGGAACTAGAAATGGTGTGAGCATACCAAGTGAACCGGAATTTCCTAAAAACGGGATTGCAGAGAAAAAGAAAATTAGTAAAATGGAGCCTGCTAATCCAATACCATAAAGAATAGCAAATACTGTAATGCCTGTAGGTCTTGGCTCTTTTTTTGGCAGTGCTGACATGTACGTCGTGATTTTTTCCTACTAATAAGTATTATAATCATAGATTCTTGTAATATTAACATGAAAAATTCATAATGTTTTAAGAATATATTTTTCAAATTTCATAATGTAAATTCTAAAAACAACTCATCTATTTTTATTACATTCTTAACATTTATTATAATAATAACATATGCAAGTATACTTGATAAAAATCCCATTCAATAAAACTTACACGTTACTTGCGATCTCAATGTTAATTGTATTCACTTATGCTCCAAATGATGCCTACGCATGCAGCATAACTGACCTAAAGTCATGCGTTAAGGATGTAGTCAAGGAAATCGTTGATCCACTAATCAAAGGAATTGATGATGATATTGGAAAAGTAAAGGGTGACATTTCCACGCTTGATGCGGACTTGAAAAGAGATATCGGCGATGTAAAGGGGGAGATATCCTCCCTTGAAGGTGATATAACTAAAGATTTTGATATTGTAAAAAAAGATGTTGAGAAAGTTGAATCCAAAGTTGAATCAATAGAGTCATCCATTGGAAAAGACTTCTCAGGTGTCATTTCAGACATAAAGTCCGATGTGACAAAAATAGAACAAGACACAGAAAATCTGGAAAAGACAGTAATAAACGACATCAAAGAAGATGTGAGTGAAATCAAAAATGACATCAAAGAGATTGAAAAAGTCGTAGCGTCAGTTGAACGAATAGAGCAGAAAATAGTTCATTTTATTGAGAATGTGGCAGAGAATTTTTGGGATGATCTTAAAAGAGATCTTGGGTATGTTCTTTATGGAATCATCGCAGTGGTTGTAGGATACATCGTCATTAGAATCATTCAGTTTGCTTTGTGGCTACATGCATACTTGAGAGATGACGGTGTTGAGTCAAATACCAAAAAAATTGTCACTCAAAATGAACAGATAATTGAACTGTTGCAAAAAATTTCAAAAGATAAATAATGAATTCAAAAAGGATCAAATGTAATATTTGCGGAATATGGTTGCAAGGGGAAGGTTTTCTTGCAAGACATATTAAAGCATTGCACAAAAATGAGAAAATTATATCATGATGTTTTGTTTGTGTGATGTTTGTGTAAAGTTCGTGACAGATCTAATTTTTCTAAATAATTCTGTGATGTTGAAAAATACCTTTAAGGTAGATTCATAGTGTGGTGTTGCCATGTCTTATGATCTTTCTCTTCTTTTGTTGCCATCATTTATTACCGCATTTCTAGTTTCAGGAATATCTGTAATTTTTATAAGAAAAACAAGTTCATCTAAATTTCTCAAGTCTGTTTTTCTAATCACTGTATGGGTAATTTCCTCCATATCTGTTTTCTTGTTTTTCACTAGTGGGTTTAGGATTGTTTGATTTTTTGTAATTTTGATATGTAATCACCAATAATCATCCAAGATGGCATATGTGGCCTATTTTAGTCTCAAGTTTCAAGTTGATGATGGTAGATCAATCTATTTTGCATATGAACCCGATTAGGCGCAAAGTTCGATTCCGGTAGAACAAGAGATATGTGAAATGATACGTCTCGGCATAGCATAAGTCTAATCAGATAATAAATGACACCCACTAAACGATTCATGTCCCTTTCTTTAGTCCAAAAAGTCAGGCAAATCTACCCAAGAACTGTGTCAAAATTTAGTCTTATATCCTCCATATCTTGACAAAACCTGATTTTTACAGAACCAAAAAATCAAATAGTAAGGTTTAGGTTTTTTTATCTAACAGAAAAGGAATGAAATATGCCTACAGATAGAGAAATTGCAATTTATGCATTAGGAAAAACAGAAGGGGTGCATTCCATTGCAGAAACGCTTGGAAAAGGATTGGATGATGAAAAATACATTGAATCTTGGAAGAAAACAATGAACATGCTAGGAATAGACATGTCTCTAAAAGATCTTGAAAAAATATATGATGATTTTGCAATGAAAATGGAAGAGATTGTAAAATCAAATGAATCAAAAAAAACAAAATAGAAAATTTTCATATACTCTAAAAATAAGCCAATAATGTTGAAAGCAATAATTTTAGCGGGAGGTCGTGGAAAAAGATTAAGACCAATAACAGACTACATACCAAAACCCCTTGTTCCAATAAAAAATATTCCAATAATTGAATGGCAAATAAAATATTTAAAAAAATTTGGGATTGATGAAATAATTATTTGTACAGGATACAAACAAGATATTATAGAACATTACCTAAACATAAAAAATATTGGTGTTAAGATAAAATTTTCAGTTGAAAAATCCCCATTGGGTACTGGAGGTGCAATTAAAAAAGCGGCAAAGTTGATCAATGAAAAATCTTTTTTTGTCATTAATGGGGATACAATCACTAATATAGATTTGAAAGAACTCGCGAAAAAACAAAATTCCTTAGCATCAATTGAGTTGCGAACAAATTTTGGAATTTTAGAAACTAATAATGATAAAATAACAAAATTTAAAGAGAAAAAGGAAATTGTGGGCGTATGGATGAATGCAGGAATTTATTATTTAGAAAAAGAAATACTCAAAGATTTACCAGATAAAGGCGATATCGAAAAAACAGTTTTTCCAAATTATGCTAAAAAAGGCAAACTAAACACTGTAAAGTTTAAAAATGTGAGGTGGTATTCTATTGATTCCTTTAAAGATATGGAAGAATGTGCGTTAGAAATTGAAAAAATAATAAAATAAAATTTTAGGCCCCAGTTCTATGAAGTGTCACCATCATGTATGCTACTTCTTCAACAAATGCCTCATCTTTACTAATTGATGCATATTTTGTAGCATCATTCCAAAATGTTGGACGGGGATTCATTTTCTCAACAAAATCTTGTTCAGACATGCTTTGAATTCTAATTTGATCTGATAATACTCCACCTCAATGAAAATTAACTCAATACTAAAACAGAACACTAGAATATCCATTCAACACAGTATTTTCATGCGTATTGGGTTCAGCTTAGGCTCATTGCTTTCTGTAGATGAGGTTCTAAAATGCTCAGAGATTCTCTCAAAAACAAGTGTAGATACAATATGGATCCCCGAAACATGGGGCATGGAGAATTTTTCGATGCTCAGTGCAGTTTCAAATAGAACAAAATCTCAAAAAATAGGTTCATCAATCATTAATATCTATTCTAGAAGTCCCGCAACGATTGCAATGGGGGCAGCCACTGTAGATGTATTATCTGACGGGAGATTGATTTTAGGTCTTGGAACAAGTAGTTTACCAATAATTGAGGATTTTCATGGAATGGAATTCGTAAATCCATTGAAACGTATGAAAGAATATGTAGAAATAATTAGGTTGATTTTATCTGGAAAAGTAGTTAATTATAATAGTAGTAGTTTTAATTTGAAAAATTTTACATTATTGATTAAAACAAAAAGAGAGTTCATTCCAATCTATCTAGCTGCAATTAATCAAAAAATGGTAGATTTAGCATGGAGTATAGGCGACGGAGTAATTTTTTATTTGAGACCAATTGAAGAAATGAAAAAAACGATTTCAAAAATGCAATCACAAAATAAAATTGATGTCACATGTCAGATAATCACTAGCGTATCTGAAGATTCAGATGATTCTATAATACGTGCTAAAAAAACACTGGCATTTTATATTTCGGTAGGAAAAATTTATAGAGATTTTTTGGCTAGTAATGGTTTTAAAAATGAAACTAGTGCAGTATATGATGAATTTAAAAAGTCAGGATTTAAATCAAATCATGAATTAATTTCAGATTCAATGTTGAGATCATTAGTGATTGCAGGAACATCTGAAGAATGTAGAAAACAAATGAAGAATTTTCGAAACACAGGAATAGATTTACCAATTATTCAATTCAATCCAATAGGAGATGTTGTAAAGTCTTTTAGATTATTTAAAAAAACATTTCTGGATGATTAGAATGAAAAAGGTTGGCATCATATCTTATGGGATTACTCCTTTTTCAAAAGAGGATCAAAAAATAGAATCAGTTTTACTCAAATCTGTAAAGAATCTTTTTGAAAATAATCCCAGTATCAATCGAAATGATATCGATGCAGTTTTGGTTTCTACAAATAACAATTCAAAATATTTATCTCCTATTTTGTCCGAAATGATTGAAGCACATCCTAAAATTGCACACTCTATAGAGAGTTTGTGTAATTCAGGCACAAATTCAATAGTTTCAGCATATTCATACATTTCATCTGGATTGGCAGATATGGTGCTTATTTCTGGTGCTGAAAGATATGATAGTCCAGGACAGATTTTAGAGTGGGACAACTCAAGAGGAGAATACAAACATCCAATTTTTTGGGCCTCAATTTTTACAAAATCGTACAAACGTGAATTTTCTATTTCTGATGAAGAACTTGCGGTTGTACCAGTAAAGAATCACAAACAGGCTAAAGAAAACCCTAACGCAATGTCAAATAAGAATTTTTCAATTCAGGATGTGATGAATTCTAAAAAATTAACCGATGATATTAGATTGTTAGATTGTTCAAGACCTTGTACTGGCAGTGCATCAGTAATTCTTGCATCCGAAGAAATAGTTAGGAAAAATACTGATTCTCCTGTATGGATTACAGGAATTGGTCAAAAAACAACATCTGCAAGTTTTACAAAAAATACTTCATTTAGTTTCATGGAATCAACTAAACTAGCCGTGGAATCCGCATTAAAAATGTCAAATAGGGCCATTTCAGATATTGATGTTGCTGAAATTCATGATGCCTTTTCCGTTTGCGAACCCATGGCATTGGAATCATTAGGTTTTGCAAATTTGGGCAAAGGAATTGACATAATAAAAGAGCTACATGAAACAAATAATTTTAAAATAAATCCTAGAGGAGGATTAATTGGTTCAGGTCATCCGCTTGGAGCAACAGGCATAGCACAAACAATTGAAATTATCCAACAAATACAATCAAACGCAATGAATAGACAAGTTGATAATGCAAAGATTGGTTTGGTTCACAATATGTCAGCTGCGGCTACTTCGTCAACAGTATTGGTTTTAGAAAAATGAATTTTGAATCAGAGTTGCATAATGGAAATTTTTACATTCCTGAATGTACGAAATGCTTGAAAGTGGTATGGCCACCGTCTGAATTCTGTAATCATTGTTTTGGGGAAATATCTCTAAAGAAAAAGGCACATAAAGGAAAAATAATTGAATTTTCAAGACAAGACGACATGTATTTTTGTCTAGTTGAATTTGATGAAGAGATCAAGGTCATGGCAAAAATCCCAGACACACCAGAGATTGGTCAAACTGTAAAAATTTCAAAGTGTGGAATATCCAACGGGAATTATTTTTTTCAGGTTATTTGAATTTTGTATAGATATATGGTGTTTCAATTTCCTGATCAAATGTCCAAACAGTTGGAAGTGAAATAGTATCAATCACATCAAGATTATGTTTTTCAATTAATGTACTCCAACCTCCATTTTCTGAATTTCCAGACAAGTGTCTTTTCGAGTGAGTTCCAGCAAATACAATACAGGTGTTATTTTTAAGATCAGATATCGAACTTATTTTATCGATGATGTTAGTGGCTAAAACATCACCTCCCATTTGAGGCAATCCGCCTATGAAAAATACTGGATGAATTAATTTAATTTTAGAGTAATCAAATTCTAACGCATCTTCACATTTTGGATGAAAATTTTGATGTGTGGATTGACAAAGAGTGTCTTGTAATTTTACTAAAACATCATCAATTTCAATACTATGAGAAATTAACTTTAAAAAATTACCACAGAATGCAATTCGCCCATCACCAGAACCAATGTCCACCAATTCTGAATAACCCAATTGTTTTGCAAAGAATGTCATAACATATGCAGACATTATCCAAGTAGGATAAAATGGCTGACAACTTGTACCGTGTTTAATACTGTTAAGCCAGTATTCATTAATGTCTCCTTCATATACAGTACATGGTATGCCGGCAATTTGTTGTTCAAATGAATTAAAGTAAATTGGATTTTTTTTAGCGAAGTCGTGAAGTAAATTTAAATGATCTTCTGCAATGGGAAATTCTTTAGATGGCAGTAAAGGAATTACTTCTTGAATATGTGCACTTCCAGAATAATTTTTTGCAAAATCTTGTTTTATTAAAATTAAATTTTTAACTAGCTGGTTTAACACTATTTTTGTAAAACTAAAGGGGTTGATATACTCATTGCGATCTAGAAAGTTTTTTCTGATAAAATTAATCTAATTTCGGATTCTATTTTTTTTAATTCATTTATTGTAATCATTTTTAATTTTTCATTTTGAAGAATTTCATCAGGCGTAGGTTCCATTATTAATTGAAATTCCAGATGTTTTATAGTATTCAGATAGAAATCGCGTTGCTCAAATAATTTCTCAACAATTATTTCAGTCAACGATAAATCTAAAAAATACGCGTATTTATGGATTAGAAAATATTGGATTACTGGCTCATTGAATTAACAAACCCTCGAAATTTATTTCTGAATTAGATGTATGGACCCACTATTTTTAAAAACATTGGGATAAAAATGACCTTAATCTAACAATTTATTGAGTTATTATGTAATTACCTTCTTTTCTATATCTATAATTAGAATAAAATGTCAATGAGAAAAAAAGTTGCGGCATTGACAATAATAAAGCAAAAAACAAAAAAAGAAAAGAGTAAAAATAATCAAAACGCCGCAAGAACAAGAAGACAAAGAGGCTATCAATGGGAAGATGCCATTGTAAAGAGATTCAATAATACTGAAAAGTGGAAAGCATTTAGACTTGGCTCCCCAAGCATAGCATTACCAGATGTATTAGCTGTGAATACAGAAGCCAGTGCAATATTTACCATAGAAGCAAAATCGGGAACTAGTACATCACTTCCCGTTCCAGGAGATCAAATTGAGCGATGTTTATCTTGGATTAAGACTTTTGATATTTATGAAAAGAGAAATGTTTTGTTAGCATTCAAATTTTTGTCAAAAAAAAGAATCGATGTGGGAAAATATGAAAATAGAGAATTACGAGAATTTTTTAAGATTTGGGATGAATCAATAGAAATAACGGATTGTGTTTGTACCTATGAAGGGAAATTTTTTGCAAAAACAGATGGCAAAAGAAAAGAATTATTCCTAAAAGAATGTCAGATGCCCTTTAAAACAAAACAAAGAACTAGTGCCTAAGTGAATAAATGTACAAATCATTTTTTAAGGATAAGGTGCAACTGAAAATGTTGTCTGAAGAAAAAACAGATGTTGAATCAAGTGAGATTAGAACAGATGCGCTACTGGAAACTGTGTCTGATGCAGAAGTAAATTCGCGCATAAGTTTTGAAGAATTTACTGATGAGAGAATACTCATAAGCCATGATGCTTTTGGAAACAAACAAATGAAAATTAAGGTATTAGAAGTATCAGATGAAACACCTCCTTCAAAATGGAAGTTTGGGGATCGTGTCAAAGTTACAAAAATTCTTGTTACAATTAAACATCTTACAACTCAACAAGTTGAAGAAGGTGAATTTGACATAGAGGCAATTGAAAGAGAGTTAGCAGAAAAAAGGCACTATTCATCTACAAACAGATGGATTCCTGCAAGCGATATAAAAAATGGTTATGTGATAGGTTCCAAGCACACTAGATTAATCAGTGATGCATCAGCATTAGATTACATAGTATTTTGAATTTTTAATTCCTAGTAATAATTTGATGTAAAATTCAAATGTATCTTTTTTATTTTTAATGTAAGATGGATTCGGATGTTTTTCGAAAACGGAATCTCACAAAAATTAATTTTGATTATGAGGAATTGATAGGCAGAGACTTATCTAATACAAATATGAGTGGAGTGAATCTTAAGAATAGGGACATACATAATGCAGACCTTAGTTGCACAGATCTTAGAGGAGCTAACCTTAGTTATTCCATCTTATTTTATGTAAAACTAAGAGGTGCAGATATGAGAAATGCTGATATTTCTAATGCAAAATTATGGGATACAGAAATGTATGGAGTAGATCTTCGCGGTGCAGACATTAATGGTGCAGATTTGTTTTATGCAGATTTAAGAAATGCTGATCTAAGTGATGCAAATCTTAGTGGAGTAAATTTAAGACATACAAATTTTGAGGGGGCGATTTTAACGTCAGTAGATTTTACTGGTGCAAATTATGATTCACACACATTAGATACTTTATCTAAAAATGCAAAAAACACATTAAAGAAAAAAGGTAAAAGATGGTAAAAATAAATTTGTAATCTAAACTATGAATTCCACAGATATTTTGTTTACTCAATATGGACAGTGGCAAAAATCAAAACTGTGTTGATATAGTTTGGTAATTAGCATAACTTTTCAACCCCCGAGTCTAATGAACTTAAAAATACAGAAAATAACATGGATGGATCTGTGTGTAATCATTATTGGACTCCCAACGGAACATATTTTTGCATACATTGTGGAAAAGACATCTATGAAAATTGAGGATAAATTTAATCAGAATTTTTTAGAAAGGATACGATGGCAAGCAAATTTCAATACTGAAATCAAATGATAGCAACATAAGAATCACCATTAGTGAAGGATAAAGTAGAACTAGTTTATGGCAATATTGCCATACTGGGAAGTTTTTCGATAATTACTAGCATAATTATATTTGACTGATCTGCAAATGTTCATACTAAAACATCTGAAAAACATTATAAACAAAAGAATTTGAAAAACAGGTATGAGTACAAAAGAATTTGATGTTAATGGAACTGATTATAAAATTGTGTTAACAGAACAAGTAATTGGCCATGTAAATAATCTCAAATCACTATATAATGCAGCTTATGAAGATCCTGAAAGTTTTGAAGATGTGAGTTCAGAAATTTCAAGTACGATTAATGAGATTGCTAGTACTGTAGAACCACCGGCAACAGACAGTGATCTTGATGGTTTAATTCAGGAAATTATTAAAGCTGTAGATAGCAAAGCTGATGAAATTAAAAAAGAATTAGAAGCAAAAGAGAAACCTGTAAAAAAATCAAAATCTAAAAAATAGCCTCATTTGACTATAAACTCATAAAAATTTGGTGGATAAATTATATTCTAAATAAAATATACATTAGGATATGTCAAAAAGCTGCGAATGTGGAATATGTGGTCATCATAACGAATCAGAATGCATCGAAAAAGAATGTAAATGTTGTTTGAATTTTCATGAAAGGTCTGGACCAAAAAGAAAATAATTATTTCTCATGTTTGTCATATTTGTAACAGCTGCATTTTTTTACAATATGTCTAGAACAGCCAAATAATTTGTGATCTTTACATCCACATATTATGCATTTTTTCTTATCAGTCATAATTTCTCAATTAATCCCTCAACATCATAAATCATTTTTTTGTCTTCCAAGGATTCTAAAATTTTCAGTCTCATATTTTTTACTCTATGTACATCATCAGAATACAAAGGGATCATTGTGTCAATCTCTTGTTCAAATGAATAATTTTCCAGATATTGTTTGATTTTAGATTTTAATGGTCTAAAATCAGATAAATGGATATTCTCAAAACCAATTTTATTTACAATCACTTTTAGAAATCCATTAATTTTTAGCATTTCTTTTTCAATATTTTTAAGATCTCCTGGCTTATCTTTGATTTCTTTTAGATGATTATAAGATTCGAGAATCTGAACGAGTATGTTTTTAAGATGATCGTTATATGTTACCACAATAATTTTTGAGTTGCATCTAATCTAAAGTTTAGGAAAATAACTCCACTTGTCTAAAATGTACACATTTGCTTTAAATTATCAGTAAATATCTGTAAAGATAATGCAAGGAGATGCGTATCTAAAGTGTATTGATCCAAAATGTGGTTTAGAATATCCTGTTGAAAGTACAAACGTTCAATGCACCAATGGACATCTATTAGATGTAAAATACAAGAAGGTCCCTTCTACAGATTTAAAAGAAGTATTTTACAAAAGACGTAATTCCGAAAACAGTATTTTTAATGAAAGTGGAGTTTGGAGATTTAGAGAATTGTTGAATTTCTGTCAAATAGATACAGAAAATCTTGAAGAATGTTCAAAATACTTAGTGTCTCTAGACGGTGCAGAAGGCAGGCAATCAAAGCCATATCAAATGTCAAAAGCTGCAGACTTTATAGGAATTTCAACTAGAAATTTATGGTTACAGCCTGAAGGATACAATCCCAGTGGATCTTTCAAAGATAATGGGATGGCAACAGCTGTTACACATGCAAAGATGGTAGGAGCTAAGAAAATTGTTTGTGCATCAACTGGAAACACATCTGCATCTGCGGGGATGTTTGCGGCAAATGAAGGCATTGATTGTGATGTGTATATACCAGCGGGGCAAATTGCACCAGGAAAACTTAGTCAAGCTTATCAATTCGGAGCTCAAATTTTAGAAGTTAATGGGAATTTTGATGATGCATTAAAGCAATCCTTGGAGGATGCACAAAATCATGAAGGATATACTGTAAACTCTGTTAATCCGTTTAGAATTGAAGGTCAAAAAACAATTCCGTTTAGAGCGCTAGAATATTTGAATTGGGAAGTACCTGATTGGATAGTTTATCCAGGAGGGGCATTAGGAAATACTTCTAGCTGTGGAAAAGCACTGATGGAATTATATGAGTGGGGATGGATCAAAAAAATTCCTAGAATTGCAGTAATTAATTCAGAGGGTGCAAGTACATTATCGGATTTGTATAACGGAAAATTTGAAGATGAAGAAATCAGATGGAATAAAGGAAATCCAAATACAGAATTAATTTCTAGATATTATGAGCATTTAGATAAACAAGGAATTAAGCCTAAAACCAAAGCTACGGCCATTCAAATTGGAAGACCTGCAAATATTTTGAAAGGCTTACGTGCATTAGAATTTACAAATGGGGTGGTAACTACTGTGTCTGATTCTGAAATGCTTGATGGAATGTCAGTGGTGGGGTTAAATGGATTTGATTGTGAAATGGCATCAGGTGCTTCTGTAGTAGGCATTAAAAAGTTGATTGCACAAGAGATAATCAAAAAAGATGATGTCGTGGTTGGAATTTTGACAGGCAGACAAAAAGATGCGATGTTGCCAGTAGAATATCACCAAAATCCCAACAATATTTTTGCAAATCCTCCAAAAAATTAGGCACCTTTTTCTGTTAATTCAATTATGATTAATTTTTGTACATTAAGAGTTAAATCTAAGAGTTACAAAAAGAATTCAACCAAGCGATGGTGCATAATACATAAAATGAATGACCTTATCTGTTATTCGGACATAATTTTCTGGAGGAAATCATGGTAGAACTTTGGATGGAGTTATCTGCTTTAGCTATTCTCATAGGATTATCTGGTTTCTTTAGTGGTTTGGAAGTAGCTCTAGTTGGAACTAGACATTCAAAAGTAAATCAATTAAGAAAACAAAAAGTAAAAGGTTCCGAAGCCCTCTACAAATTAAAACATAATCCTGGATGGATGATGTCAAGTGTAAATCTTGGAAATAATCTAGTTAATGTAGGATCTTCTGCATTTGCAACTAGCGTTGCAATTAGAATTTTTGGGAACGATGGTTTGGCAATAGCAGTGGGAATCATGACATTTTTGATTCTAGTGTTTGGAGAAATAACTCCAAAAACATATTGTAATGCCAATGCTACAAAGATTGCATTACGATTTGCACCTGTATTATTAGTATTTAGTTATGCATTTTGGCCCGTAGTGAAACTATTTGAAATAATTACAAAAACAATGGTGAGAATAACTGGAAGTAGTTATCATGCACCACCAATTACAGAAGAAGAAATCAAAGGAATTATAGAACAGGGTTTAGCAGATGACGCATTAGAAAAAGATGAAAGTGATCTTGTTCACAGTGCATTGGAATTTGATGATACTGTAATTCGAACAGTGATGACCCCACGAACTAAGATGACAACACTACCTGCAAAAATGTTGTTGTTTGATGCTTTGCCTTTAATCAATCAAAATGCTCACTCAAGAATACCGATTTATGGAGAAACAAATGATGACATCATAGGATTTATTCATGTCAGAGATGTGTTAAAAGAAGTTGAATTAGATAACAAAATGAAAACTTTAGAACAAATTGCAAGAGAACCAGTATTTGTATCTCAAGAAAAGATGGTAAGTTCCCTATTAAAAGAAATGAAAGGCAGGAAAACACACATGGCAATTGTAATTGATGAACATGGTGGGGTAGAAGGTTTGGTAACACTAGAAGATTTAATCGAGGAGATTATAGGAGATATTGAAGATGAAACAGATATTTCACCAGGTGTAGACCATCAATCAATTGACAAAGATACCATCATCACAAGTGGAGAAATAGAAATAGAAAGAGTAAATGATATTTTTAAATCAGATCTACCAGAAGGAGATGATTATAGCACCCTTAATGGTTTATTGCATGAAAGATTACAAGATATTCCTCAAGAAGGAGACAAACTAGAACTTGAAAATCTTAGAATAATCGTAGAGAAAGTTAGTAAGAACATTCCAGTAAAGATAAGAATAGAACGTATGAAAAAATAAATTACTTTTTAGCAAAATACTCTTGTAGTTTTTCTTTTTTTTCCTTCATATGAAATATTGATTCAGTATGAACAAAAGCATCTTCGTATGATTTTTCAAACAGCATTGCTTGTAAAAGCATGTGATTTTCAGGAATTACAATACCTGTTTGGTCATCAGAATACATCATTTGAACGGTGTCGCCGATAGACGTAGTCATGTTTGCATGAATATGAATCATGTTTGTATCTGTAAAATTAAAGCCCATCTTTTCGGCATAATCTCGTATATCTTTAGTTCCTTTAGCAGTCCAAATAGTTGCAACACCGAATTCATTTGTAAAAAGTTCATGAATTTCAGAGGGTTTTGGAGCCACGTCTTGGAATCGAATATCCATAATGTGTAAATGCATTTGCCGTGTTGGAACCTTGATTGCCCGAACATAAAGGGGGGCTTCTTTTCCAAAATACATCTTAACATCATCTCCATGATGAGGTTTTTCAGACATTTCTATTGTATCTACAACATTTTTTTCTGTTTGCTCAATATCAGCCCATCTTCGTACTAAAGTTACATCAAAACGAATTAGCCTATCTCCAAATTTGACACGCAATGGTTCTAAAATTCTACCCATCCCAGTAACATTACAGCTTCCTTGCATTACATGCCGTTTTCCTAATGCTTGATCATAATTTACTCTTGAATTAAACAATAAATCCGAAACAGCTTCGTTTCCAACAACTGTTTCACCACCTTGATAAATTGCAGGGATATTTTTTGGCTCATAGAGATTTATTTTATTTTTATAACCATGGCCTCCAGGTGCTGCATCTATAACTAAATCACAATCATTAAGTGCAGATTCTATAGAGCCTGTAATTTTATAATTTGCAAAATCATCCATCTTTTTTTCTGGAACATATACATTCAAACCTCTAGAAATTGCGATGTTCACTTTGTCATCGGGAGAATACTTTCCCACACCAATAACCGTAATCTCAGGATCATCTTTTAGAAACGAAGTAATTCTACTGCCAATAGAACCATATCCATTAACAAAGATTTTCTTCATAAATCGTGTAATCTGGACCCTTTTATTTAGATTAATAATTAAAAATCATACATATGAAACGAATTTTGTAAAGACTATTTTCGAGGTCTTCTACGAGGATTTTTTTCAAAAAAACTTTCTATGTTTTCATTCCATTGTTTATTTTCGGTCAAACGTGAACAAGTATGAGGTCTTTTTCCTTTATTTGATAGAATTTCACTATGTTTTTCATAGAATTTGTCAATTTCATCAATCAGTACGTCAAGGAATTCAGAAGCTCCTTTTGCCTCCACACTTTTAGGATCTTTGTGGGCCATAATAGAATTTGATAATGTGTCAATTTTGGATTTTTTTATTTTAAATTCACTGAGTATTCTATAATCAAAAGAAATCAATTCAATTTCAGAATATCACACTAGTGTATGTTCATTGCGGTTATAGCAAAAAAGAACAAAATAGGTAATTAGACAAATTCGGATTTCAAAATGGTAAAAAAATAGACATAAAGGAGAATTTTCATGACTGACTCACATATAATCCTAAAATATGCATTCATAATAAAAATTGGACAAAAATTTCCTGATTTCAAAACTCACAGAGGCTATGAAAGAATCAAAGGGAGACTATGGGAGAAATCAATATCTCCTAAACAGGATCAAACATAACAAGGAGATAGTTAATTCAGATAAAATATATTTTAAGAAAATTACAGGATATGATATTAAAGAATCATTTGAGATTGAACCCAGACCATTAGAACCAACCATAAAAAAAAATGAATCATTTTTACTTAATCCAAATTTAGTAAATTGTACAGAATGTGGAAAAGAGATAAAGTTAGATGAGAGATCATCACGAAATCAAAAATTATGGTATCATGAAACATGTTATAAAATCAATCATAAAGATAATCCAGAACAAAAAATTACATCAATAGGAAAAAATCAAAACAGTTTTGGAAAAACCAAGCATAAAGACAGTTCATTTACTAAAGAAATTGGAAAAGCCACAAATCAACGTGTGAAAATCAAACAAGATCCTATACTAATCACACTTGCACTAACAATTTTTGTTTTTTTATTTTCCGTCTCATACCTATTAATTGGAAGTTTCAGTTTAGTAGCAATGATTCTAGGGGGAATTTTAGTTGCTTATCAGTTAACAGATGCAAGAAAATGGAGTACCAAAAAATACAGAACCGATAGAAAAGTTCCCGCAGTTTTTCCGATGTTTCTACTATTCTTGCCTTTTGTACTTGCAGGAATATTAGCATATGAAGGATTTACTGCATGGGAATCTGGATATAGAGCAATCATATTATGGGGATTAACATTAGTTTTCTGGAATACATTATTGATGATTCCGTTAGCAATTTACACTAAAAACAAAGAAGATAATGTACCAACAACTCCAAACACACCACTTGTGAGTATTATTATTCCTGCATACAATGAAGAAAAAGTAATTGGCAACACCATAGAAAGTACCATCGAGATCAATTATCCAAATAAAGACATCATAGTGATTGACGATGGTAGTGAAGACGACACATTACAAATTGCAAAAAGATATGAGAGTAAAGGAGTGAAAGTACTACACAAAGTCAATGGTGGAAAAGCATCGGCACTTAATTTGGCATTAAATTTTGCCAAAGGTGAAATAATTGCCATATTGGATGCAGACACACTGGCATCCAGAAATTCATTAACAGAAGTTGTCAAAGTGTTTGAAAATGAAAAAGACATAGCTGCAGTTGCTGGAAATATAAAAGTCAGAAATAAAAATAATTGGATCACGTGGTGTCAAGCATTGGAATATGTCGCAGGAATTCAAATTACACGACGTGCGTTTGACATGTTTGGAGCAATCACAATTGTACCAGGAGCTCTGGGTTGCTTTAGAAAATCAATATTAACAGAAACTGGAGCGTACGATAAAGGAACAATAGTAGAGGACTTTGATACGACAGTAAAAATTCTCAAGTCAGGAGCGATTATACGAGGAACAACAAAATCAGTTGCATATACAGAAGCACCTAATACATTAAAGGATTTTTGTAATCAGAGGAAGAGATGGTATAGAGGAAATTTACAAGTGGTATCTAAACACCATGATGCTCTAACAAACCAGCGATTTGGATTTTTACAAAAATTGGCATTTCCATACATGATAATTTCAATGATTGTTGTGCCAATAACGGGTTTTTTCGTTTTAGCCTCAGCTATTTTATCAATATTGGGAGGAGACATATTTTTTGTGATATCATCATTCGGATTCTTTATTGCATTACAATATCTAATTAATGCCATGGCAGTAAGGATAGATGGAGATGATCCAAAAATAATTCTCTATTCAATATTTTTCAATTTTGGGTACAAACAGTTACTTGATATATTATTACTTCATGCTGCTATATTACACCTCTTTAAACGAAAAGCAAAGTGGACTAGTGCGAAAAGGATTGGCATTGATGAAAAATAATAAAATAAAACCCATAATGGCAAAACTCATTTTAGTACTGCCCTTACTGATTTTTATATCTCTTACAGATATGACCACAGCAAATGCTATAGAAGATTTAGGCATAATAACAATTGATTTAAAATATACTTCAGGGGACAGAATAGACACCTATCAAACAGTTTTAAAAATATTCCAAGATGAAAACGAAATTCCATATCGGGTTATAGAATTCCCAGAAAAGAATCCAATTATAATTGATTTACTTCCAACAGGATTTAACTACAAAATTGATGTTTATGTAAACGGAATGTTAAGTGGTACGACTAAAAATGTAGTGGGTGACAATGTTGTTTTGTCAATTCCTGCTTCAGGAGGGATAATATTTCAAGCATTATACAAAAATGGGGAAACGCCGATAGAAGGAGCTGAAATTCTTATAAGATCTAACGATGGTCATATTTGGCAACAAGATACTGTAGGTAAAGATGGCAAATCAAAAAGATTTTGGATGCAGTCTAACAACCTAATTGATGATTATTACATAGCTGAAGTAATAATTGAGAAAAATATTTCATACACAAGTGATGAAAAAATTAAATTTTTTCCAAATTATCAGGGAGAAATTAAAATCAAGACACCTTGGCCTAAAATAATAGATGACCTAATTACTGTATCTGTTTATAATGACACATCTAACAAAGTCACAAAAACTGATGGGAAATTCATTGTAGAATTATATGATAATAAAAATAACAAAATATCTCAATCAATAGTAAATGATAGAGGAGAGAGTTATTTTTCAAACATAAAGGTAGGTCAATATACATTCAAAGCAATCATACAACCAAGCGATACAATTCCAAAAGCCAAAGTCTTTGCTGAAACAAATAGAATAATCACTGGAGAGGAATTAGAAATTAAAATTCCCAGAGACGAATTTGCGTCTAAAGGTTTAGAAAACACATGCAATTGTGTGGCATTTAGGCTAGATGATGTTCAAGATTACTATCTGAATGTCCCGCAAATAGAAATCATGTCAATGTTCCAGAAAAAAGTAGCTCCGTTAACCATAGGGATCATAGGCGGTTTTTGGGGAGAGGATCCAAAAATATTAAATTTTGTAAAACAAGATATGACTCGGCCAATCAAAACATTAGAGATTGGAAGTCATAGTTGGAATAATTCGCCACTTACGAACTATGATAAAGATGGGCAGCGGGAATTGCTACTAAAAGCAAATAATGCAATTAATAAAACTTTGGGAGTTGTGCCTAAATCATTCATAGCCGTAGAAAACAAATTCAATGAAGATACAAAAACGGTATTGCAAGAACTTAATTTTACTCACTTTACAGCACACATACAAGAATCACATTCGCCACCATATCCCCTTGAAAATTCAAAATTGTATTATCTACCAGCAAGTACTCAAACTGCAATTCTTAATGTAGAGACAAATCTTTGGGAAAACATCAGCAACGATGTCACATATAATGAAGCAAATAATTTTCTAAAACAACATGGATTTGCAGTAGTAATGATGCACCCATATGAATTTGCAGAAACAGATCTTGGGGTATATACTGGTAAAGCTGATTTAGCAGAAATAGAAAAGTTAGGAAAACTTATTGATCAATTTAGAATTAATGGAATAGAAATTGTAAGTTTAAGTGAGATTACCAAATCATCTGTTGATGAAGACATCCAGATTAAAGAAGAGTTGGAGCCAGATCTTGTAGAAGATACAGTTCAAGATTGTAATTGTGTAGCATTTAGATTTGTCACAGTTCAGGATTACTGGCTAAATGATGTACAAATAGATGTGATTGACACATTTATCAGAAATAATGCAGGACTTACAGTAGGAGTAATAGGAGAGTTATTTGGACAGGATGCAAAACTTACAAATTATTTGAAAACAAAAATTAACGTAAACAACAATATTGAAATTGCAAATAATGGATGGAGTTATGATAAATTTTCAGAATTAACAGAGTCAGAACAAAATGCACAGTTAAAACAAAGCAACGATCACATCAAAAATATTTTAGACAAATCCCCATCAGGATTTATTCCACCTTTTGACATTTTCAATCAGAATACAATATCCTCTCTAAACTCAAACAACATGAAATACATTAGCTCAAATGTACAAAATGACCCTCCCCCATACAACCCAAAATCAGAGATCCGTCATTTTCCTGCAAGTTCTGCCATCGGAACGTATACAGTAGAATTTAATGTGATTCAAGGGGTTGATCATGAAAAAACACTAAAAGACATACAAACCAGTCTGGAAAGAGATGGGTTTGCAGTGGTCGCATTATCCCCACAGGAATTCTCAAAAACTGAAAAGGACAAATATGTAAATCAAATTAATGAAAAACAAATTTATGAATTAGAGATCCTTTTAGAAAAAATACAAAAACAGGGTTTGGAGATAGTTCCAATAGTAAAAATAGACCAGTTATTTACAAAGAGAGCGATTACTGATACTGACAAAAATCTTGTAGAACATTGCAATCAACCATTAGCACCAAATGTTGATTTAAGTGGATGTAAACTAAAAAATCAACTCATCGAAGAGATAGAACTTGGAAATGCGATTCTGAGAAACACTGACCTTAAAGGTACAACAATAAGAAATGTAGATCTTAGAAATGCCACTATTACAGATGCAGATCTTAGAAGAGCTCAATTTTCAGGAGTAAGTTTTGCAGAAGGAAAGTTATCTGGAAGTAATTTATCAAATGTGAATTTATATGAAACTGATCTTAGAGGAACAGACTTTCAAGGAGCCACAATAAGATACTCAAATTTTGGAAATTCGGATGCTAAAGGGGCTAGTTTTATCGGAGCTGATTTAACAGGTAGTATTTTCAAAGGAGTTGGTTTTTCCAATGTAGATCTTGTAGGAGCTGATTTAACAGAAACAGACTTCTCAGGTATTAATTTTGGCGAATCAACGCTAGATAATGCCAACCTATCAGGAGCAAATCTTACAGGAGCTGTATTCATCAAATCAAAACTACTAAAAACTAAACTAATAGGAGCTGATCTTACCAATGCGAATTTTAAAGATGCCAACCTATCAGGAGCTGATTTGTCAGAAGCCAATCTAAAAGACATTAATCTATCAAATGCAATTTTGACAGAAATAGATTTGAGAGGAGCTGATTTAACGCAAGTTATTCTCAATGGGGTAGACCTAACCAATGCGGACCTTACAAATGCCAACCTATCAGGAGCTGATTTATCAGGGGTGAATCTAAATGGAGTAAATCTGTCTGGAGCTGATTTAACAGGGGTGAATCTGTCCGGAGTGCAAATTAAAAATGTAAAACTTACAGATGCTAATTTATCAGGGGTGAATTTATCAGGGGTGAATTTATCAGGGGTGAATTTATCAGGGGTGAATTTATCAGGCTCTAATTTAATGAAGGTAGATCTTACAGGTAATAACTTAACACAAGTGATTCTCAAAGGATCGGATCTCACCGAATCGGATTTGCATGGAACTAATCTCAATGGGGTAGACCTAACTAGTGTGAATCTAAATGGAGTAAATCTGTCCGGAGCTGATTTAACGCAAGTTATTCTCAATGGGGTAGACCTAACCAATGCGGACCTTACAAATGCCAACCTATCAGGAGCTGATTTAACAGGGGTGAATCTAAATGGAGTAAATCTGTCCGGAGCTGATTTAACGCAAGTTATTCTCAATGGGGTAGACCTAACCAATGCGGACCTTACAAATGCCAACCTATCAGGAGCTGATCTTTCTGGAGCTGATTTATCAGGCTCAGACCTAACACGTGTTAACTTTGAAAATTCCAACATGAACAGAATAAATCTTCATGCATCAAATCTTTCAGGAATTTTACTGAAAGAAGTAAATCTCTCAAATTCGGATCTGACTGCGACTGATTTAACAGGAGCTAACCTTTCGGGAGCTGATTTAACAGGAGCTGATTTAACAGGAGCTGATTTAACAAATGCCAACCTATCAGGAGCAAGTCTCACAGGAGCTGATTTAACAAACATTAAACTGAATGGAGCTGATTTAACAGGAGCTGATTTAACAAACACAGAAATTAATAAGAAAGATCTTGAAAATGCAAAATCAGACGATAAAACAAAGTTGCCTGAAAGAGGATTCTTTTTCTTCAGAGAATTATTTGCGTTCTTTGAATCTCTTTTTAATTGATCATAAGTATCGAATAAAATAAAAAATATTTTTTACAAATAATTTTCAATTATCTGATGATCTAATACAAACATCATTACCTGAATTTGTAATTCGAAATGTTTCTAATTCAGCATACTTTCCCTCGCCAACATACACATCAATATGTTTTCCTTTTATTGATGGACCAATATCTGAGGATTCAAAAATTATTTTATTCCATGGACTTGGCAACTTTGGAATAATCAGACTAGTTTTTTGATTTATTATTTCAGAGTCAACTGCGACTGATTGCACTAAGAGATTATCTCCGTGCGAATCAAGAGGAGCAGTACTAAGATGAAATGACTCATCATACCATCCAATGTATGTGCCCATTCTAGTTTTGCCCCAACCTTCAGTTTTAACTACAGAGATAAAATCAGATTTAAAATATTGAGGCTCACCATCCAACATAATTTTTAAAAAATTACCAGAATAATCAGTTTCGACAGGAGTAAAATATCCAGTAATATACCAATCAGAACTGCAATCATGAAATTCATTTAACAGTGATTCTTGTTGCATGGATGAGGTAATCAAAAAATTAGTTACTGGATCATAGTCTTCACCCATAATCAATTGAACAATTTCATGTTTTTGCAAATATTCAATCATAGTACCAAACTCAGTATATGATATTTTTTCATCAATAAAAAAATCATGTACAACAAATATCCAATCAGGTAAAATTAATTCTGCTGCAAAAGAAGCATTTATTGAGAAATTAACAAAAATTATGAACAGAATTAGAATTAAATATTTTTTCATAGTCATATTCACCAAATTAATTGTTCAAACATACGCTAATAATTAAAGAAATATAAAAAATCAGTAGGCATGTGTTAACTTGTATTCCATGCTTTCTCGCCAACGACCGTTATCAATTTTAAATGAAGTATTACATTTCAAACAAAGAGATTCATTAGATATGTCTTGAAAAATTTCATCACACTTCTTGCACAGATATCTATTATGCAATACTCTATAATCAACACCCAACGCCTTGATTTGTTTTTTACATTTAGGACATTTGTCATTGCCATATGTTGACTCAGGAGAAAAATTTCCACAGTCAAAATGTTCAATTAATTTTACTTGATCAAAATTAGAATTTTTGCAATTTGGGCATTGATAAATCTGAGCAAGTTTCAAACTTCCACAGGCATTACAACAAATCTCACGAATATTTTGTAGTTCTACAACTTTTCCTTCAGAAATAAGTTTTTTAAGATATGTTGTGACATCCTTTTCAGACAGATTGCTCTGTTCGATTAATCGTGATAGAGTTACACGTTTGTAAGTATTAAAGTAACGATCAATGAGATGATAACCATCATTGTCTACAGACGAAGTATGTTCAAGAATGGATTCTTCTTCTTCTAAAATTTTCATTACATTTTTTATCGCTTCAAAATGAATTGGCTTTTGAATGTAATGATAGGCTCCCAATCCAATTACTTCTTTAATTGGATCTTCGTCTTTACCGCTTGCGGTTTCGATTATGATTTTTGTATCGGGTTGAATTATTAAAATTTGAGACATTACAGATTTTGCATTTGTATCAGGAAGATTATAATCTAAAAACACCAATGGAATAATTTTGTTATTTATTAATTCTTTAAAAAGAGCCAATCCAGATTCTCCAGTAGTAGTAGTTTTTATGTCAGCATAACCTAATTTTTTAAGAAATTCAGTTAGTAAAATCCCAATAGCCGTACTATCATCAATAATTAAGACGACATCTTTTGCACCCATAACAAACTCTCTAATTTATTCTAGAATAATAATTGTTTATAAAACAATAAACGCTTATTTTTGATGCATAGAATGAAATTTTTCACATTATTTGGAATGTTAACCTTTTTGAGTTTTAGTATTTTTGGGAATTACCTTGCAGAAGCACAGGTTGATCCATTGAGCAATATTGTATTTTTACAGACAGGACAAATTAATACAGATGAAAATCAATTTCAAATTAGTAATGATGTAACGGTAAGGGAATTTTTTGGTGGAAAAATTATTCGTATTTCAGGTCAGACAATCGAAGGCTTTCCATACATAACATATTCCAAAGTATCTGAGGAAAAAACAGATTCAAGAGGCATAATTTTCATTAACGGTCAATTTGCCAATTTGAGTTTTCTGGAAAAAACAACAGACGATAAGACAATTACTGAAAAAAATGATGAACTAGCAATTGTAGTACAATATACTCAAAGAGTATATTCAGAAAAATATGTAAAGATAGATGTCAAAATTTTTGAAAAATCACAAAACAAACTAAATGATTTTTATCAAAATTATGGTTACAAACAAAACACAAACATTAGTGTGTCAATAATTAATGAGGATGATCAAAAAGTTTTTTCATCCAATGGGATTACAGATAAAAACGGCCTATATCAAACAGAATTTTTCATTCCAGAAAATTTCAAAAGACAGACATTGATAGTGACAATTACTGCAGAAAATAATGATTCAAAATCATCAAGAGTTTTACAGATTTTTAGTCTAGGCCAACAATCTGACGATGGCAAATCATCAATACCATAATAGCACAAAAGACTAAATGGGTCAGAAAAATTAATTCTTCATTGATACACGGTCCATCGCTTGGAATAGGTGCAGGTATTGCATCAATAGTCATAATTGTCATATTTTTAGGATTTCAAGGTAGTCAACCAGAATTAACAATAGAGCCAGCTCCTGAAATTCAAGAGTCAGGATCGTCAAAAATAACTATGAATACATTTTTGGCAAATGGTTCACCTATTCTTGGCAATCCAAATGCACCTGTCACACTTGTCGAGTTTGGGGATTACCAATGTCATTTTTGTAATGTATTTTTTCATTCAACTGAGGATCAGATATTAGAAAATTATGTAGAAACCGGAAAAGTACGAATGATTTTCAAAGACTACAACATTATTGGCCCTGATTCTGTTACTGCATCACATGGTGCTCATTGTGCTGATGATCAGAAATTATTCTGGGAATATCATGATATTTTATATTCAAACTGGACTGGAGAAAATAATGGGTGGGCATCATCAGAAAATCTTGTGAAATTTGCTCAAGAGGTCGGATTAGATTTGGATGAGTGGTCTGAATGTATGAATACTCAAAAACACTCACAAATAATTCTTGCAAGTAACGAGGATGCCCGATCTCTTGAATTAACAGGAACGCCGGCATTTTTTGTAATTGGTCCTGACGGAAAAACTACTCGTATTTTTGGAGCTCAGCCATTTGAAGTGTTTGAAAACATTTTTGAAACTGAACTTGGAAAAACAAAATAGCGATCAAATTATTTATAAATAATTTAAAAAAATTAGGAAAATTTCCTTCCTAGTTAGTTAGAATTCACACAATAACCTTATTAATGAAATATCGGAGCGAAGCTTATGGCAGCTGGTATTGATGATATTGCAATATACATTCCTAGATTGTATATTGATGCAGCTGATTTTGCAAAAGCAAGAGGATTAGACCCAGTTAAATTACAAAAAGGCTTGGGAGTGTCACAAATGGCAATCGTTGATGCAAATCAAGATCCAGCATGTCTTGCAGCAAATGCATGTTTGAAAATTATGCAAAAAAATAAACTGTCTCCAGAAGATATTGGTAGATTGTACGTTTCAACAGAATCTGCATTTGATGAATCAAAAGCAATGAATTCATACGTTATTGGAATGCTAGAGCAGGTTTATGGTCAGGGTGCTTTTGAGCACTGTGGAGGAGTTGAAACTAAATTTGCATGTGTTAGTGGTTCATATGCGCTTTATGACAACACAAATTGGATTAGAGCAGGAGAAGCAGAAGGGAAGCATGCACTAGTAGTAGTCTCAGATATTGCAAAATACGACATGGGTTCTAGTGGAGAGATGACTCAGGGTGCAGGAGCAGTTGTGATGTTATTAAATGATAAACCACGATTGTTGGCATTTGACCCTAAAGTAACAGCTACATCAATTAAAGACGAATATGATTTTTACAGACCATTTGGGAAAGAAACACCAATTGTGCACGGACAATATTCAAATTTACTTTATATGATTCAAGTTAGAAAAGCGCTTGAATCATACAAGAAAAAAGTAATTTCATCAGGATTAATCAAAATAGAACCTGGAGAAACAATTTTAGATCATATGGATTACATCAATATGCATTTACCCTATAGCAATATGGGAAAGAAAGCATTAGCATATCTAGTAAGACATGAATGGCGTCAACTACCCAGATGGAAACGAATTTTGCAGGAAATAGGAATTGACGAACCAAGACCAAAAGATCCTCGTGGAACAATTGAATCAGTATTGGCTGATGAAGAATTTATGGCAAAAGATCATGAATTTACAAAACTGTTTACCAAAACTCACGAATATCAAGAGGTGTATGAATCCAAACTTTCAAGTTCTTTAATTGCATCAAGCATGATTGGGAATTTGTATACTGCATCACTGTATTTGGGCTTTAGAAGTAGTTTGGAATATGAATTTCAGAAAGGTATTGATTTAGAAGGGAAAAGAATAGGATTTGGATCTTATGGAAGTGGAAGCAGTGCAATGGTGTTTAGCGGAGTAATTCAGCCAGAATTCAAAGAGATTGTCAAAGACATGAATTTAGAGGCAGAAATTGGAGACAGAAAGAAATTGACATGGGAAGAATATGAGGAATTACATGAAAACAGGCTTCTACCAGAAGAGTCCATGGTTCATTCAAAGAAAGAGTTTGTACTAGTAAATGTAAAAACAGATACGGAATCTAGAGGCGAAAGACGTTACATCTTTAATGAATAGATTTTAAAATAATTTTAAACATTGAATACCTTTTTCAAAATTTCCATGACTGTAAATATTAGCAATCATAGAAATTTTATAAAATTAAAAAAGGACTTAATTGACTAGGATTTTTTTATTGCCCCATTTTTGAGCAAATTCCTCCTTAGTAATTGGAATTCTAGATTTGCATTTTACACATCTACGCATTTTGGTGTGTTTTGAAAATCTCCAAACATGGGCTTCACTTTTTTGATGGCAGTTCATAACTATCTAAAGTTTATAACGACTTAAGCGTGTTGTTACTTGAATAGTTCTAATTCTTGCAATATTTTACTCATAGAATGTTTCCATCCTCTCATTGCAGCAATATCATGAGGACGATTCTTTTCCAACTCATCTTTTTGTTTTAATAATTCCTGATGTCTTTTATCCTCAATTCTAATCATCGTTTGTAACTCAGTTTAATCCTAAATTAAGCCTGTCTTTAATTGAATTTGATGGATTTCCAAGAGGATTGAAGAGTATTTTATCAAACACACATCTCCTTATTATAATAAAAAAGATAGTAAAGTTATGAATTCCATAGCTTGGAAATGTTATAGATGTGATTTGACTTTTAGAGAAAAACCTACTGCCAAAATACACAATGAACTTTCAAAACATCCAGTAGGGAAAATAGAATTAATTTCAGGATAAACCCAAATACATGAAGATAATCTCAACAGGATAGAGAATGGTCGAAGATTGCAATCCAATTAAGGAATACATATTTGAATATATTGAAAATTCACAAACTATTCCCAAATTAATTTCTGAGAAAAAATTTGATCAAATAATTGAGAATGTGACAGAAAATTGTTATGATAAAATTGTGTCAATGGGAGAAAAAGAAGAAGCAGTTGGAATTTTAGCAATAGTATTACTGCATTATTTGCTGACAAATGCTCTAATCACCAGTCAAAGAAAAATAAATTATCAAGGAACAGAGATAGACATTGTAATTCCAGACATTAAAACTCTAGAAAAAGACCAAAAAAAGACTTTATTAATTTGCATACCAAAATCTTCAGATGTAAACACAATTAATGAAAAAATATCCTTATTAGAAAAGATTCAACATGAAAAAGAAAACATTTGGCTAGTTTTATCAAAAAACACACCCATTAAAAAAAGATCATTCATACTATCTAAAAAAAATAATTCATTTTCAAAAATTATCTTTGAGATTGCACAGTTTAGCAATGTAGGTGGAATAAACAAATTTAAAATTTTACGAATTTGAATAATTATTTTAGAAAAATTCCCATATCTAGATTTTTTGTAAATATTCTATGCAATGAAGAATCACTCATGTTTTTAATGAACGGAATTGAACCTAACACTTTAACACCTGTTAGGTTTTCTATATCTCGTTTTAATTCAGATATGGAATAACCCTTTTCAAAATTATTAATTATGATTCCTTTAATTGGGATTTTGTAATTTTTACACATAATACAAGTCATTAATGTATGATTTACGGTTCCAATTCTACTACTAGCAACAATAACTGTGGGAATATTCATGTCTTTAATCAAACTAGAAACATAGTAATTTTTCTTAATTGGAGTCATGATCCCACCCATTCCTTCAACTAGAATTAATTCATGAAGTTGAGATAATTTTTTGAGGCTACTCAACACAGTTGCAATTTTTGGTTTAATTTTTAACATTCTTGAAGCAGTGTAAGGCGAAGCTGGAATAGGGAAAAATTGAGGGTTTACTAAATTTTCAGGATCACTTATACCTGCAGCGTTTGATAAAATTTCAATATCTTCGGATTTGAATCCCTTCTTTTGAGCCACGCCGGCAGCAAAAGGTTTCATCACGCCAACGTCAATCCCCATTTTTTTTAGTGTCACCGCTAATCCTGCAGTCACATATGTTTTACCCACATCAGTATCAGTTCCAGTAATAAAGAAAGACTTCATCAAATATCATCTAAAATTATAATTGATTAATCTTATCGTTTGATTATTAAGAAGATCAGAAATAACAGGTTTGTTTGAAAAATACAAGTTTTGTTTGGCATCCAAATACGCAGATGAAAGAATGGGGTTTGTTTGATGAAATTACTAGTGCGAAAGGAGTATGGTTAAAAGATTCAAAAGGTAACAAAACACTAGATGCGGTAGCATCAATGTGGTGCAATGTTTGGGGGCACTCAAATCCAGAATTAATAAATGCAATTACAAATCAAAGTAAAAAACTACAGCATTCCTCAATGTTTAATTTAACTAATGAACCTGCAGAAAAATTAGCTAAATATCTTGTGAAAATTTCTCCAAAAATGCACAAGGTGTTTTATTCAGATAATGGTTCTTCAGCAATGGAAATTGCCATCAAAATGGCATTACAGTATTGGAAAAACATAGGAGAGAAAAATAAAACAAAAATTGCAACGTTGGAAAACGGATATCATGGAGATACATTTGGGGCAATGTCAGTAGGATATATTCCAGAATTTTTTGGTAAGTTCAAAAAACAATTATTTACAACATTGCAATTTCCGGTACCTAACAAATACAGAGTTCCAAAAGGATTTACTTTTTTAGATTATCAAAATCATTGTTTAGAAAAAATAGAGAATGAATTTGCAAAAAAGAACAACATTGCAGCGTTTATCATGGAAAGTGGAGCACAAGTTGCAGGTGGGGTGATCATTTATCCAAAAGGATTTCAAAATAAAATAAATAAATTGTGTAAGGAATATAATGTAATATTTGTATTAGATGAAATTGCTACAGGTTTTGGAAGATTAGGTTCGATGTTTCAATTTCAAGAACAAAAAAGCACACCAGACATAGTAGCATATGGAAAAATGTTAACGGGAGGATATCTCACAATGGCTGCAACATTAACAAGCAAAAAAGTATATGATTCATTTTTAGGTGAATTCAATGATTGGAAACACCTCTTTCACGGACATACATATACCGGCAATCCAATTGCCGCAGCCGTTGCATTAGAAAATCTAAAGATGTATAAAAAATACAAATTGATTGAAAAAATTCAAAGCACATCTAAAATTTTTGAAAAATACTATCAAAAAATTTTGGAAATCGATATTGTGGGAGACATTAGACATAAAGGAATGCTAATGGGAATAGAATTAGTCACAGACAAAAAGAAAAAAACACCAATACAGCCTAAAAAGTCAATAAACAAAATATTTTTTGAAGAAGGGAAAAGGCAGGGGATCTATCTTAGAACTCTTGGAAATATTGTAATGATAGTGCCTCCATTGGCCATTACTAAAAAAGAACTAGAATTACTCTTAGAGAAGACAATTTTAACCATAAAAGCTGCAAGATCACAAGTGATTTGACCGTTAACCCCCATGATAAAGAAAGGTTAACCTTTCCATTATTGTTATAAATGGAATATTTATTATTCTGATTATGAGTACACTAGAATTTATCAAAGAGTGTCAAGAAAAAGTATTTTCAGGAATCAGTATTTCTTCAGAAGACGCAAAAAAATTATTGAATATACAAGACGAAAAATTAAAAGAATTAGCAAAATGCGCAAATGAAATAACTCGTGAATTTAACGGGAATAAAGTCGATGTTGAACAATTAAACAATATCAAAAAAAATGCCTGTAGTGAAGACTGTACATTTTGTGGACAATCGGCATTTTTTGACACTGATATAGACACATATCAATTACCTTCACCTAAAGAAGTAGTAAATAAAGCGCAAAAAGCTAAAGAGGACGGTGCGGAGTCATATTGTCTTGTTGCAGCTTGGAGAGAACCATCGACTAGGGATTTCGAAAAAGTTTGTAAAATTATAAGTGAGATCAATGATAAAGTAGGGATCAATGTGGAGTGTAGTTTGGGATTTCTAACACCAGAACAAGCAAAAAAACTAAAAGAACTTAAAGTCAAAAGATACAATCACAATTTGGAAACTGCAAAATCAAAATTTCCTGAAATATGTACAACACATACGTATGAAGATAGATTGAAAACATTGAAAATTGCAAGAGACGCAGGATTAGAATTGTGTACTGGCGGGATTATTGGATTAGGAGAAACACGAGAACAGAGACTGGAATTGGCACTTGAATTAGGAAGACTATATCCAGAAGAAGTAACAATTAACATTCTAGTTCCAATGCCTGGAACTCCATTAGAGTTACAAACAGATCTTCCAAATTCAGAAATAGTTAGAATTTTTTCAGTTATACGATTTTTACTACCTGAATCAGTAATCAAAATTTCTGGCGGTCGAGAATCAAAGTTAGAAGATTCTGGAGAGGAACTTCTCCAAAGTGGTGCCAATGGGATAATCACTGAAGGGTATTTAACTATGGGAGGAAATGAGGCTAAAAAAGACCGAGAATTAATAGAGAAAATTGGCCTCCAATCATAAACTAAATTTTGTTGATTCTGAATTAGAAAATCTAAAACGACTGAATCTTTATAGAAAATTACGATATGGAAAATCCAAAGGGTCTCACATTATTATCAATAATAAAAAATCATTGAATTTATGCTCAAATGATTATTTAGGGATACAGACATCACAAATTCAAATTAATCAACTTCAATCAAGTTCAAGATTAGTATCAGGAAACGATGAATTATATAAAAAATTAGAAAGCATTCTTGCAAAACATAAATCGCAACAAAACAGTCTGGTATATCCTACAGGATATATGGCAAATCTAGGGGCAATAAGTGCTATTGCCAAGAAAAGAGACATTATTCTAAGTGATGAGTTAAATCATGCAAGCATTATTGAATCATGTAAGCTTACTGATTCAAAAATTATTATTTACAAACATAATGACATGCAAGATTTAGAAAAAAAACTCAAATTAAAAGCAAATAACAAGTTCGTAATCACTGAAGGGATATTCAGCATGGATGGAGATTTTTCGTCATTGAAACAAATATCAGAATTGTCAGAAAAACAAAATGCAATAACAATAGTAGATGATGCGCACGGAGATTTTGTTGTTGGAAGAGATGGAAGTGGAACTCCGAGTTATTTTAATGTGGAAAAGAAAATTGATTTGTACATAAGCAGTCTAAGTAAAGGTTTAGGATCTTTTGGAGGGTATGTTGCGTCAAAAAATAATGTAATTGATTTATGTATAAATAAATCAAAATCCTTCATTTACACATCAGCGCTTCCTTCATTTTTAATTGAATATTCAATAAAGAGATTCAAATCAAATAGAGAAAAACGAAAGAAAAAACTAGAAAGAAATACTAGAAAATTAATTAAAGGATTAAAGCAAATTGGATTTGAAATTAATTCCACCACTCATATAATTCCAATAATCATAGGAGATGAAAAAACGGCCATGGAATTTGGAGAATTCTTGATGAACAGGGGAGTTTTTGCCCAGCCAATTAGATATCCGACAGTTCCCAAAAACAAGGCAAGATTAAGAATTTCGGTCACAGCATGGCTGTCAGATAAAGACATTGAAAGATCGCTTGAAATTTTTGAGAAAGCATTTAGAAAATTTTGCAACTAGCGCATAGAATCAAATCCACCAATAGCAGGAGAACCAATAATTACAGCTAGTGTAATTACTATGCCCAAGGCAATACCCACTAGGATAAATCGCTTATTCACACTAAAAGTTACAATGACCTAGATAAAAACGGATTGTAGATTTATCGAATAATTTGGAAGAATGCTTTAAAGGAAAAATAGTACATTTAATGCATGAGTGAGATCAATCTGGCAGTAGCTGCACTTGCAGGATTAGGATCATTTGTAGCTCCATGTATCTTACCAATGATACCGGCATTTTTGGCATATATTTCAGGAACAACACTTACAGAATTAAATCAAGCAGGAAATGCCAAAGTATTCACTATAAACAGAACCAATATTGTTTTAAACTCAGTATTCTTTGTTCTAGGATTTTCAGTGGTGTTCTCAATATTAGGAGTAATTATTAACAGTGTGCTAGGAACAGCATCTGAAGAATTTATAGATGTATTAAATCAAGTAGGAGGAATTATCATCATAGGGTTTGGAATATTCTTACTTCTTTCAACAAAGATCAATAAATTAAACATAGAAAAAAAATTCTTTCCTAAAAGATCAAAAGCAAGTTATCCTATGTCATTTGTTTTTGGATTAGCATTTGCTGCAGGTTGGACACCATGTGTTGGTCCAATATTAGGCACAATACTTACACTGGCTGCAACAACTCCATCTGTTGCATTTAATTTATTATTAGTTTACTCCTTAGGATTAGGAATTCCATTCATTTTGATTGGAGTGTTTTATTCTAGGGCAACCAGAATGATTCGTTCTATGAGCAAACATTTGAAATATTACAATTTAGTATTAGGTGGATTTATTATGATTTTAGGAATTTTGGTTTTCACAAATCAATTGGCATATATTGCAAATTTTCCACTGCTTAACGAATTATTATTTTTAGGGTGATCATTTGAAATCGGAAATTAAAACTGCATCAATCTTAGGAATTGTGATAGCCATGGGACTTGTGATTACAAGTATTACTTTCTCAACTTTAGATGAAAAATCTGAAACAGCAAATATTCAGGAAACAAAAACACTTGGTAAAATTGACAAATCAGGATTCAAAATGGCTCCAGATTTAGTAGGCATATCAAATTATTTGAATACCACTCCAGAAGAATTAAAAAAACAAATTGAAAATAAAGTGGTGCTTTATGATATTTGGACATACAGTTGTATCAATTGTGTAAGAACACTACCTTACATCACTGCATGGGACGATAAATATGAAGAACAGGGATTATTAGTTATAGGAATTCATTCACCAGAATTTGAATTTGAAAAAAATCCTGAAAATGTCAAAATGGCAATTGAAAAATATGGCATAGAATATCCTGTTGTGATGGATAATGATATGGAAACATGGAAAGCTTTTGAAAACAGATATTGGCCAAGAAAGTACATTGCAGATCATGAAGGATACATAAGATATGATCACATTGGAGAAGGCGGATATCAGGAAACTGAAAAAATCATTCAACAGCTTTTAGAAGAACGCGATGCATCACTTGGAATTCAGATGGCATCATCTGCACCACTTGTAGAATTAGAAGAATTTGAACATACAATGTTCAGAACACCTGAATTGTATTTTGGTTACAATTTTGCTCAGAATAGAAATCAGTTAGGAAGTGATGAAGGGTTTCAACCAGAAAAAGTTGTAACTTATTCAGATCCGGAAAAAATTGATCTACACAAGTTTTACCCAATAGGAGATTGGAAAAACCATGAAGATAGTATGGAATTGGCATCTGCAAATGGATCAATCAAATTACTTTACAACGCAAAAGAAGTAAATCTAGTTACTGCAAATAATGCAGAACTAGAGATATATCTTGATGGAGAACCACTGCCATCAAGATATTCAGGTAAAGACATCACATTTGAAAATAAAATAGCAGTTTCAGAACCAGGATTATACAATATCATTAGCAGTGAAACTAGTTCTTCACACACTATGGAAATTAAGGTTGTAGGAAAGGGGTTTCAAATATTTACATTTACATTTGGATAGTGTATCCAAAGCCTCTTGTCACCCCAGTTACAGTACCAATGGTGACAAACCTCTTTAAAACAAAAATTTTCATTAATATTGAGGAAATTAAGGTTTGATAAGCAATTCATGGAATAAAGCAGAAAGAGAAAGCATATCTCAGAAAGTAATGGGAAGGGTAAAACCAGACGAGCCATTAAAGAACAAAATTGACTTTGCACAAAAAAAATTACAATTTCAAATTTCAAAATTAGAATCAATAAATGAAAAATTGCAGAAAAAACACGATATTATCTTTGAGAAGATAGTAAATGCACAAAGAAACAACAAACCCAGTTATGCACAAGCATATGCAGGAGAATTAACTCAAGTTAGAAAAATGAAAAACATGGTAAGCGGTGCCAAACTTTCAATGGAGCAGGTCAAACTTAGACTAGACACAGTATCGGAATTAGGAGATGTAGTCGTAACACTTAGTCCATGTATGTCAATCATTAAAGGTCTTAGTCCTTCACTTAATGGAATAATGCCAGAGGCCAATGCTTCAATGCAAGATTTGTCACAAATACTTGGCGATGTGATGTCAGGCTCATCAGTAAACATGGGAGATGCTATGAATATGGGTACCGAGACAAATGCAGACACATTGGCAATTCTTGAAGAAGCACATAATGTAATTGCAGGTCAAACCAAATCATCAATCCCAGATGTTCCAGACAGTCTGAAAAAACAAATTGTTGAGAGAAAATCAGATATTTTTATCTAGAAATTTTATAGATTTGAAATAAAAATCACTGGAAATTGGTTGTTGACCAAAAGTGCCAATAGAAATACTTCTTGTCGGGCAGAATGAAGACTATTGTAAATTCCAATTTTCCAATGATTTTGGTCTTGGTTGACTTGTATGGTATGATAGACCAAACATACAAGACCAATATTATTGAAATTATGAAATTATTATAGATGTCTGAAATTATATTTTCATATTATATGATAATAGATTCATAATTTTTGTGATTTCATTTCACAAACATATAACAAAAAACTGGATCAATCATCATGTTTAATACGAAAATTGCATTATAAAAAATATGAATCAAGAAACAAAGCCTTGGGTAATAGTAAGTAGTATACAAAAAGAAACAAAACCAGTTGATCTTGAAATGATAACCCCTCAGATATCAACTCTTGTGGATGAATGGCAATCACACGGAAAAATAATGTGGTCAGGGGCATTTGATAATCAAGTTTCATCTATGGCAGTTTTTGAGGCAACAGAGCAAGAAGCAAAAGAATTTTTCAAAAAATATGAAAAGATTTGTTCAGGAATACTAACTTATGAAATGTATCAATGGGATGCAATGCCAATTCTATCAATCTTATCAAATTAATGATAAGACTTTTTCTTATTCTAAAAATAGAACAAACCGTAAAAACAAGAATTGAATTAAAATGTAAAGTGAAGAAGAAAAATCATAATGAATAAAGCAATCCGTTAAAATATATCTAATATATTCGAAAAGAATTACTTTGATTTCTTTTTACTTTTTTGAATTAATATTTTCTTTATTCTAGAAATTGTAGGATAGCTGTATCCACGTCGACGATAATTTGCTATCATCATCTTCCAATTTTTTAATCTCCATTGAGCTTGTTCTGCAGTAACAGAATGAACTTCTTTTTGAATAATGCTTTTTCTTCCAACCTTGAGAGTTCCCGCATCTTTTGCAGACCATCGGTTTTTTGCAAATTTTAAACCTGTAAGAATTTCTTTTACAGGCATTTCTTTGAAATATTCTTTAATCTTTTTTAATTCTGCATCTGAAGGGTTATCAGAAATAGGTAATTCAATAGTGGTTTTTATCATAAATAACCTATTACCCAATACTTTAAGAGAATCATGCTAAACCAGAATTAACTAAAATAGAGAAAATTAGAAATTATTTGATACTGATTAAATAATTCAAACAATGAATGAAGTTTGATTAACAAGGCAATGGAATGGCGGTATTTTTACACAAGGTATTATACATGCCAAATCCAAAAATGATGGTTGCAAAAACAACTAACGGAATCAAAATAAAAATTTTAGTTTTAAGACCCATGTTTAAAATAAAATGAGTCAATATAAAATTGTGACAGTTTCAATCAATATTAATAGTAAAAGTACCTTTTGTTTTTGGATTTTGTAATAAAGATACCATCGTCCTAGGCAACAAATCCGATGCCTTATCACATTTTATTGCCAAAGTTCTAGGACAAATAAAATCACTTTTTCGTATTACAATGTCTTTAGTATGAGCAAGGATCAATTCTGGATGCCCTCTTCCTTCTAAAGTAAATTTATCATCACCTACACTAATAGTGAATTTTATTTTTGAATTAGAATTTTTCAATTTATTTTTTAATTCTAATGGTAAATCAGCACAACTGGATGTTGCATTTACACCCACAATGCAATCCCCTTGAGGGGTTAAATGAGATTCCTTTGTAATTTCAATAGTTTTTTGATGGTTGGATCTAATATTTTTATGTCCAAAAAATTCAATTTCAAATTTCACAATACTTGAATAAAAAAAACTCAAATTAAACGTTCATGAAGATTATTTTAAATCATAATTCATCGTTTCCATTTTTGTGCTTCTAGAATACATTTATCATAAAAATCAGCAGACACATAATTACAAACTCTATCTTGAAATTTTCGAAAGAATTTACTTAGACAATCATATTGATTTTCTTCTTCTTCAAGATAGTTCAAACATGTTTGTGGACTTCGTTTCATGTATGCAAAATTACTAATACATTCTTGAGGATTGTCAAATTTCAGACACATTTTTGGTTCGTCCATATTTAATGCAGAATTTACTTCTTTTACTAAAGACTTTTCAGAAGACACTGAAGTAAATGAGCCAATTATTGAAAATGCAATAACCATGATTACTGCTATCATCATCAAACCGCCAATTGTAAAACCAAACATGGGATTCATTTTCTAGGATCTATAATTGTGTAAAATTTTTAATAAAATACTGGGTATTTTATTTTGATAAACACGATATTATATGTAAAATCAATTTTTTGCAAAATAATAAAAACGATCAGTGTTTTTTCGAGCCTAGTTAAAGTAGCTAAATATTTCTCAGAGTACGGTTTAAATTGTACATTCAAAGCATTGGAATCAAATGCTTCCTGCACAACAAGGTTACGATAGAGCAATTACTGTATTTTCGCCTGATGGCAGATTATACCAAGTAGAGTATGCAATAGAGACGGTACGAAGAGGAACAATTGCTGTAGGAGTAAAATGTAAGGAGGGCATAATTATTGCAGTAGAAGAAAAACCAAGAAAATTACAAATCTCAAACACTGCTCAAAAGATTTTTCAAATTGATGATCATGTAGGAGTGGCTGCAGCAGGATATATCCCAGATGCAAGAAGTCAAGTAGACAATGCACGATTCTTTTCTCAAAGTAATAAAATGATTTATGATGAACCAGTTGAAGTTGAAACTATTGCGAAACATCTAGCGGATCAATGTCAACAATACACGCAATATGCAGGAGTAAGACCTTACGGTGTTGCGTTAATTCTTGGTGGAGTTGTAAATAATACACCACAATTGTATCTAACAGATCCTAGTGGAACTTACATATCATATGATGCAATTGCAATTGGTTCAGGTTCAGATCAAGTTACAGACTTTTTAGAAAAAACATACAAAGATGATCTTTCACTAGATGAAGCAGCAACATTAGCCGCTGCCGGAATTTATCTGTCAAGTGAAGATAAAGAAGGAACAAGCCATATCAGAATGGCACATATTAAAACAGAAACTGAGTTGTATGAACTAGTTTCAGATGAGCAAATTGCAAATTATGCAAAAACTGCAAGAGAAAAATACCCACACGACCAAAAATAATTACATTGAGTGGTTTGGAGAGATCAAATTACATTGAAATTATCTGTTGCAATACCAGAATCAGCATTATCTGACGAATCACTTAAGATAGATAAAACAAGGAAAATTTCTGTTCTTGCAAGAGCATGTGCCATTTTTAAAATTGATACGATATATGTCTACCAAGAAGGAAATAACAGAACAGATGGAAGTCTAATGGTAATGATTTTAAAATATTTAGAGACACCACAGTTTTTGAGAAGAAGGTTATTTCCAAAAATGAATGATTTAAAATTTGCAGGAGTTTTACAACCGCTAAAAATTCCAAGCCACATAACTCCAGTGAATTCTAAAAAAATCAATGCAGGAGACATCAGAGAAGGAATTGTAATCAGTGTGAAAGGTAAAAAGTTTGTTGATGTAGGAATAAATCAACTAATCCCATTTTTTGGTAAGACATCAATTGGTAAAAGAGTCACAGTTCAATTTAAAGAAGGATTTCCAAAATTATCTGTAAAAGAGATAGACAAAAGTGAAGTTAAAACATATTGGGGGTATTCTGTCAAAGAGAGAGCAAATTTATTTTCAGTATTGACAGAATGGAAAGGAAATGTAATCATCACATCCAGAAAAGGCAAAACTGCGACAAAAGAACAGATTTCCAAATACACAAAATCAGAACAACCCACACTCATAGTTTTTGGATCTCCCGAAAAAGGAGTTCATGAAATTCTTGGAGGTAAAATGAAAAATGTTCAAAATGCAAAAGCATTGAATTTTTTCCCCAATCAAGCCACTGAAACTATACGGTTAGAAGAAGCATTGTTAGGAACATTGGCAATAATTAATGCTCAAAGTACTTCATAAAATGGCAGAAAGAAAAAATTTCTTATTGTTGGCTATTGCATTAGGGGTTGTAGGAATTATAATTGGCGGAATTACTATTTGGAATAGTGCATCAGATTTGATAAAGCCATAATATTTTAGGCACATATGGTTAACCAGTATTTTTTTAGTGGTTAACGAAGTCTCACATGGTTTAATAGAGGGAAATCGAGACGCGTTTTATCCATGGGCGCTAGAAAGAACCATCAACCACGTAGAGGAAGTCTTGCATACTCACCTAGAATACGTGCTAAAAGTATGGAGGCACGAATTAGATCATGGCCAAAATTAAATTCAGAAGAACCAAAGATTTTAGCTCATTGTGGTTTCAAAGCAGGGTGTGTACAAATAGTAACTATCGATGATCGTGAAAAAGTTCCAAATGCAGGAAAACAACTCGTAAGCCTTGGAACAGTTCTAGTTACACCACCGGTATTAATTCTAGGAATTAGAGGATACTCGAAAGATCATGATGGAATGCATGCAGAATTTGATGTATACGCAGAAGATATTCCAAAATACATTTCAAAAGAAATTACAGTGAAAAACAAAGAAGGTGCATTAGATAATGCAGAAAAATCCCTTCGAAAAATTAAAGAGATTTTTGCAATTGTTGCTGTATCTCCACGTGCAGCAGGATTAGAACAGAAAAAACCTTACATCTTTGAAGCTTCAGTTAGCGGAGGAGACATACAAAAACAATTTACTCATGTCAAAGAATTACTTGGAAAAGAGATCAAGATTGATCAGATTTTTGAAACAGGCGCAAGTGTAGATGTTGCAGCAATCACTAAAGGTAAAGGATGGCAAGGAGTTATTCAAAGATGGGGAGTAAAAAAGAAACAACACAAATCAAGAAAGACAGTTAGAGAAGTAGGTTCACTTGGTCCAATTTCCCCACAAAGTGTTATGTATACAGTACCAAGAGCAGGACAAATGGGATTCCATCAAAGAATAGAATATGATAAACGAATCATGATTATGGGCAACACAAATGACGAACAGATTAAAATCAATCCAGACGGAGGCTACAAACACTTTGGATTAGTAAAAGGAGACTTCATTATTCTAAAAGGATCCGTTCCAGGAACATATAGAAGATTGATTAAACTCAGAAGTCAGATTAGAAACGTACCAGTTAAAATTACCAAGCCAAACATTTTGGAGGTTGTAATTTAATGAAAACAGCATCTTATTCAATAGCAGGAGTAAAGGATGGCGAAATAGAGCTTCCACTAGTATTTTCAACTCCTTTTAGAAGAGAATTGATTCACAAAGCTTTCACCAATTTAACTTCACATAAATTCCAACCACAGGGAAGACACCCATCTGCAGGTCAAGATGTGGTTGCAGATTCTAATGATCCGCCAACAGGTCAAGGTGTAGCACGTGTTGCTAGAAGTACTGGTGGCGGTGGCGGAAGACAAGGACAAGGTGCAGAAGTTGCATCAACCAGAGGCGGGAGACAAGCACATCCACCAATTGTAGGTAAAGTGATTTATAAAAAATTAAATAAAAAAGAAAACAAATTAGCATTATGCTCCGCAATAGCTGCAACTGGATCAAAAGAACTTGTTAAATTACGAGGCCATAAAATTGAAGGTATTGAATCATTCCCAATCATAGTATCTGACGAAATAGAATCAATGTCAAAAACAAATGACATCTTCAAAGTATTAGACGCATTAAAACTCACACAAGATGTAGAAAGACTAGAATCAAGAAGACCACGTTCAGGACAATCAAGACTTAGAGGACGAAGTAAAAAAGTTGGAAAGAGCGTTTTGTTTGTTACAAAAGACGCTTCAAATATCAAAAAGGCAATAGGCACACTACCAGGGGTAGAAGCAAAAAGTGTCAAAGATTTAAGCATATTAGATTTAGCTCCAGGTTCAGATCCAATTAGATTAACAGTATATTCCAAATCAGCAATTGAAGAAATTGCAAAAATTAAATCAACACATCTAGAGGTTATGGTGAAAACACAATGAACGTAGATCAAGCAAACAAAATCATTCTCAAACCATACATTACAGAAAAAACGTTTGCCATGGTAGAAAACGAAAGCAAAATTTGTTTTATTGTAGAACGATCAGCAAGTAAACCAGAAATTGCCGAAGCCGTAAAAGCACTATACAAAGAAAATGTCACTAACGTTAACACCGCAAGAACAATTTATGGTAAAAAAGCATTTGTTCAATTCGAAAATACAGAAAAAGCAAGAGATTTGGCGACAAAGATAGGAATGCTATAATATGGACCACAAAGCTCGATGTACATTAACAGAGGAGAAGAAGATTGGTTAAAGAATTTCTATACAGAGGCATTCCAAAAGAGGATCTTGACAGCATGTCCTTAGAAAAATTATTCCTATTATTCAATTCTAGACAAAGGAGATCCCTTACAAGAGGAATTACCGATGGAAAGAGAAAATTGATTGAAGAGATCAAAGCTGCAAAAGCAGGAAAAGTAAAAAATCCCATAAAGACACATGTTAGAGACTTGATTGTTTTACCATACATGGTGGGTGTTACAGTAAATGTATTTTCAGGAAAAGAATTTCGTCCAGTAAGTATCACCGCAGAAATGATTGGGCATTACTTAGGAGAATACGTAATAACAAACAAGAGAGTTTCACACGGTGCACCAGGTGTGGGTGCATCAAGATCCAGTCTCTACGTACCACTAAAGTGATTATTATGGGCAGATTCAATTACGCTTTCCAAAATTATGATGCAACAAAACACGTACGTTCATCATTACGAGAAAAAGATATTTCACACAAGCATGCACGTGAAGTAGCTGTTTCTATCAAAGGATTATCAATTGAGAAAGCAAGAGATTATCTGATTGCAGTAGTTAACAAAAAAAGAGCGGTTGCGTTTAGAAGATATAAGAATCAAGTAGGACATAAATCAGATCCAGGAATGATGTCAGGACGTTATCCACAAAAAACAGCAAAGGAGTTTATCAAAGTTTTAGATAATTTAGAATCAAATGCAGAATACAAAGGAATGGATTTAGATAGATTACGAATTATCAATGCCACTGTCCACAAAGGAGTAATTGTCAAGAGATTCATCCCAAGAGCTATGGGAAGGGCAACTCCCAAAAACAATGTATTGACACATGTAGAATTGGTGGCACAGGAGATTTAGAAATGTCAGCGGTCAAAAACGTAATCAAAGATAACTACAACATGATGCTTCTGAAAGACTATCTAAGAGAAGCAATTAAGGATGCAGGATTTTCTCATGCAGAGATTTCAAAAACTCCAGTAGGAACCAGAGTTGCGTTACATGTAACTAGACCAGGTATAGTTATCGGAAGAAAAGGTTCTGGAATCAGAACATTAACAGATAAACTTGCATCAGACTTTGGATTAAAAAATCCACAAATATCAGTAGTAGAAATTGAAAAACCAGAATTATCTCCAAGCGTCATGTGTAATAGAATGGCGGCTCATTTAGAGAGAGGAACTGCTTTTAGAAGAGCAACTATGTGGACACTAAAACAAATCATGGAAAATGGTGCCATGGGCGTTCAAATTACAATATCTGGTAAGCTAAGAGGAGACCGTTCTGCATTTGAGAAACACACAGCAGGAATTTTACCAAGAGCAGGTCACCATGCAGAAGTAATAGTTGCAGAAGACATTGCACATGTAAAAACAGCCATGGGTTTAATTGGAATCAGAATAAGAATTGCTAGAAAAGATAAATTAATTCCTGAATTTGAAATGAAGACTCAGAAAGCAATGAAGATTAAACAAGTCAAAGATGAAGACACAGGAAAAATGAGAGATGAAACTATAGCAGAGACAAAAGCAAGAACAGAATCAGAACAAATTGCACTTGAAGAAGAAAGAATGAAAGAGCTTGAAACACTAGAGGAAGAAGAGGCCAGATTCAAATGACCAGGATAAGCATGAAGACAATAAAGCAGTTAAATGAAAAAGATCTTAAAAGTAAGATTCAAGAGGCACGTAGTGAACTTGCAAAACTCAGAGTCGATGCTTCCAAAGGAACTCTAAGAAAAGAAAGCGGTAAACTAAAACCCCTTAGACACGATATTGCAAGGATGCTAACTAGAATAAACGAGATGAAGAAAGAGAAATGATCACAGCAGACAATATTACGTCACATGAATTTATTGGATTACACACAGAGATTGTCAAATCTACAAATCCACAAGTTATAGGATTAAATGGAAGAATCATAAATGAAACAAAATCGATGTTTACAATAAATACAGAAAAAGGAACAAAATCAATTGCAAAATCAACAAACAATTGGAAATTTTCAATTGAGAATAAAGATGTGATTATAGAGGGATCTAGAATTACAAAAAGGCCATTTGACAGGATAGGAGCTAAGGCATGACACGTGATATTGGATTAAAAGTGAAAGAACCAAAGGAAGAATGCGCAGACAAACATTGTCCATTCCATGGAAATTTGTCAATTAGAGGAAAGCTCTTTGATGGCAAAGTGACAGGAAGTAAGGCAAGACAAACAATTACGTTACAAAAAGATGCACCAATTTATTTTAGTAAATTTAAGAGGTATGCAAGAGGGACAAGTACGATTCATGCACATGTACCTGAATGCATTAATGTTGAAACAGGAAATCATGTTTTAACTGCAGAGTGCAGGCCGATATCAAAATCAGTATCGTATGTAGTTGTAGAGGTTAGATCATAATGGCAAAACAAGCAGGTAAGGGAGTAGAGGAATTCCGCCCATATGTCACACGTTCAATACCCGTAGGAGCAAATATTGTATGTGCAGACAACTCAGGTGCCAAAATTTTAGAGATTATCAATGTACCAAGACATAAAACAAGAGTATCACGACTTCCTGCAGCAGCAGTAGGAGATTTCTGTAATGTCGTAGTAAAGAAAGGACCAGCAGAGTTAAGAAAACAAGTGTATGGCGCAGTTATTGTTAGACAAAAATATGCAGTTCGTAGATTAAACGGCGTTAGAGTTTGTTTCGAAGACAATGCAGCGGTATTAATCACACCAGAAGGAGAAACAAAAGGGACAGACATCAAAGGACCGGTAGCTGCAGAAGCTTCAGAAAAATGGCCAAGAGTAGCTAACTTGGCATCAATGGTGGTATAAGAAAATGAAGCCAACAAAAATGCGTAACAAGATGATTTATCAAGCAACATTCCAGACCAGAAGTAAGCAACTTGGAAGTGCGTTATCAAAAGAACTTCGTAAAAAATATGGCAAGAGAAGTGTTCGTGCTATTGAAGGGGACAGTGTAACTATACTTAGAGGAGAATTCAAAGGGGTCGAAGGAAAAATATCCAAAGTGTCTACAGAAAAGAGCAGCGTTGCAATTGAAGGAGTCAAAAAAGAAAAAACAAAAGGAGACAAATTTGATGTTTATATTCACACATCCAATCTGGTAGTAACATCACTTAGTACTGATGATAAGTGGAGAATTTCAAAACTTGAAGGTAAAGATCCAAGGAAACAACCTAAAGAAACACCTGTAAAAGATAAACCAGTTGAAGAAGAGACTAAAGAAACAAAAGTAGTAAAGAAAGAAGAAAAAAAGGAAGATGAGAATTAATGGTAAGTATTAGCGGAAGTAAAAAACTCAAACGTCAAATGGCCCCACAGTTTTGGGGGATTGCTAGAAAAGATAAAAGATTTGTAATTAATGTAAAGCCAGGTCCACATAAAAGGAGCCATGCAATACCAACGGCAGTATTTCTAAGAGACATGTTAAAAATCGTAACTAGTCTTAGGGAAGCAAAAGCTTCAATTTATTCTGGTAAAGTAAAGGTTGACGGGGTTGTAAGAAAATCATTACATCATGCAATAGGATTAATGGACGTAGTAGAATTAGAAAATGTTTCAGATATTTATCGTCTGGTTCCAACCGAAGAGAAATTACTAAAACCAATAAAGATTAACGAATCAGAGAAATCAAAAAAATTAGTTAGAGTCACAACCAAAACTACAATTGGCAAAGGCCAAACACAAATAGGATTTCATGACGGACGTTCAATCATTTCAGACAGTAAAGTAAATGTTGGCGATACATGCTTGATACAAATTCCAGATGTAAAAATACTTGAAACAATAAAACTGGAAGTAGGAAGTCACGGATTAGTCACACGTGGAAATAATACTGGTAGAATTGGCAAAATAGAAACAATCGAAGCAGGAACATTCATTCTTCCAAAAAGAGTTATCCTATCATTAGATGAAAGAAAAATCGAGATTCCAGCTGACATCATTATGTCAATAGGTAAAGGAGAGCCAGTTATTCAAATAAAGTGATCATATGTCTCAAACAACAGAACCAATAATGAAAAAAATATCTCTCGAGAAAATAGTTCTCAATATGGGAGTAGGTAAATCAGGAGATGTAATTAACATTGCAAAAAAAGCACTTGATCAAATATCAGGAAAAAAATCATCATCGAGAGCTGCCAAAGAAACACAAAGAGATTGGGGAGTTAGAAAAGGCGAACCAATAGGTGTAGCAGTAACAATTCGTGGAGATGACGCAAAAGAATTACTAAAAAGATTGTTAGAAGCAAAAGGAAATACAGTCAATGGCAAATCATTTGATAATTTTGGAAATTATTCATTTGGGATTAAAGAACACATAGACATTCCAGGGGTAAAATATGATCCACAAATAGGAATTTTGGGTTTAGGAATCTCAATCACATTAACAAGACCAGGTTACGGAATTAGAAATAGAAGTAAACACAAAGCAAGTATCGGAAAAAAACACATAATCAGCAATCAAGAAGCAAAGGATTATCTAGTAAAAGAATTCGGAGTGACAGTAGCATAATGGCAAAAGATAGATCATACGAAGCTACTGGAAGAAAAAAGCATGATTTTGGCAGAGGTTCAAGATGGTGTAAAAGATGCGGAGATTATACAGCTGTAATTCAAAAATATGATTTAATGCTATGCAGACGATGCTTCAGAGAAGTCGCAACATCTTTAGGGTTTAGGAAAAATAAGTGATATAACATGCCAGCAACGAATATTTTAGCAAATCTATTTGTCACACTATACAATAATGAAACAAGAAGGAAAAGAGATTGTGTAATTCTTCCAACGTCAAAACTTGGAATCGAAGTTTTAAAGACACTTCAAAAGGATGGGTATATCGGAGAGTTTGAACATATTGATGATAAAAGAGGAGGCAAATTCAAAATCAAATTATTGGCCAAAATTACAAAATGTGGAGCAATTTCTCCAAGATTCAAGGTAAAAAATGACGAATATAATAATTGGGAACAGCAATACTTACCTGCATACGACAGAGGCATGTTACTTGTTACAACTAATCAAGGAGTAATGTCCCATCATGACGCATTAGAAAAAGGAATTGGAGGATTTTTAATCGGATATGTCTACTAAACAAATGGAAAAATTTCAGGATGAAGTGATCATTCCAGAAGGCGTTAAAATCACATTAAACAAACACATGTTGTCATTTGTAGGACCACTTGGCAAAACTTTCAAAAATTTTAGAACTATACCAGTAAATCTTGAGATCACTGAAAGTAAAGTTATCTTAAACACTATAGGCAGTAGAAAGAAAGATTATGCAATTTTACATACAGCAAGATCTATTATTAGAAATATTTGCGAAGGCTTGGTAGAAGGATATACAATTAAAATGAAAATTGTTTATGCACACTTTCCAATCACATTAAAAGTAGAAGGGAAAAAAATCCTAATTGAAAATTTCCAAGGAGAAAGAGCTCCAAGAATTACAAAAATTGTGGGAAACACCAAAGTAATTCCTAAAGGTGAAGATGTAATTCTAACAGGTGAAGTATGGACAGACATCACTCAAACTGCAGCAAATATTGAACAAAAAACCAAAGTAAAAAATAAAGACCACAGAGTTTTCTTAGATGGAATATACGCTTTTGAGAAAAAGAAAGGCTTAGAAAAATAAAATCACTAGTTTTTCTAATGACCCTTGATCCTGAATTTTCAAAACAAACAATAGATTTGATTGAACAGACTCTAGAGTTATACAAATCTGCCGGGGCATCACCCAGAGTTGGAGAAACGTGGGATTGTGTAAACATAGGAGATTTTTTGTGTGGTTTTTTTGTTGGAGAGATGGTGGGTTCAGCACTCAGTGCATTTCAGATTGTGCATCAAAGAGAACCAACAGCTGATGAACACCTAGAAATCATTGAATTAGTTGAAAGTCATGCAAAAGAAATCAAAGAATTTTTTGCAAAATTCAATTAAGTCTTGTATTTAGTTACTCTATATGGCTAGTCGGAAAGATTAAATCACTTTTGCCAAGGTACAATCTTGTGCCTCCCTAGCTCAGCGTGGTAGAGCATCCGGCTGTTAACCGGATGGTCAACAGTTCAAGTCTGTTGGGAGGCGCCTCATATTTTTAAACTCGAGTTATGAAACATTATTTTTTCACTTATTGGATAACACCGTAGAAAATCAATATATTTCTAAATTCGAATTTAGAAATATTGATCGGTTGATAGTAATTAGTTTAGACTATTAGACAACATAGATCTAATAGATGATCGCATATCAAGAATAATGCAGGAGGTTTACATTGGTCAGGACTAGAAGGGCCAACAGATATTGCGTAGATTGTGGGGCAAGGTTGGTGTATTATCCAAGATTATCCAATCCTAAAGCACCAAATGAACATAGAGTCTTAGTATATGCATGTCCTGATTGCACTGACGACTTTGAAAAGCCTAAAATGTTTTCCATAAGACGAAATCAGGTGGAAGATCCGTTAGAAACAGTAGAAATAGAGATCACACAACTACAGAAAAAATCAATAGTTACAAAATAATTAGAAAAGTATGACATATTCTGAAAAACCAAGAAGTAATGCATGGTTTTTGTTGCCAGTATTTTTAGGAATAATTGGAGGGATAATAGCGTATTTTATTTTACGTAACGATGATCCACATAAAGCCAAGAATTGTTTGTATCTAGGTCTTGTTTTGATGGGAATAGGTATAATATTCAACATGTTGGTGGCATCGTCAATTCCAGGCATGGAATCAGGATTCAATGTTAATGTATAGCCACAAAAGACATTGTTTTTCAGATAGTAATTTTGAATATTTCTAAACTCGAAATTAGAAACATCATTAATTTACACTTGTAAACTATTGAATTTAGAATCATATAGAACTAGTTTAAGTTGTTTTAACATGAGTGCATCTAGGTTACGCGATAATGTTGAAAGATGGCTAATACACGAAGGGCTTTCTTTCGAAGAAATAAAGAGTAAAGAAAATTCTTTCCAAATTTTAGCAAAACATGCAGGTAAAACAGACATCCCTGTGGAAATATTTGAACCAAAAGGACAGCCAGGAATTCTAGTAATCGGAGCCAAAGTTGTAATGAAAAACAACCAAATTGCACGTTATTTGGGATTTAATGAACAAGAAAAAGAGAACTTTGAAAAAAAAGTGACAGACTTTTGCCATTCAATTCAAGCTATTAATAAAATCATTACAGAAGATGGCAAACAAAAAATTGGAGTTTATGTTGTTCTAGACGATAAAGAAAATATCAACCAGCAAGCAGTTTTTGATGCAATAGATAGCGTATCAGAAAAACATGAAAAGACGTCGAGATTTTTGTTAAAGACTTTCTAAAAATAGATGATTTATCAGTTCTACGCGGGTCTTATATCTAAAATTCACCAAGATAGGGTATGAAAACAACAATTTTTCCAAAAAAAAATACAAAAAGACAGAGTTCGAAAGGAAATTTTTTAGAAAACCAGATTTTGAAATTCAAGGCTTCAAAGAATAAAGTATTCATTTTGACAGCAATTGCAACAATAATGGTGGTTGTAAAATGAGTATTTTCAACATATTATTCAAACACACCGCAAAGAATTATGAGATCAATGTAAGCATCAATGTCAATAGACTCAGACTAGAAAAAACAACATCAAGATTGGAGGTCATTCAAAATTGAGCATATTAGAAATCATAGGAGAAATTCTAGAAGCATATGAAAAAACAGAAGGTCAGCCACCATGAGTAATTTTTTCAAAGTAATCGGGATTGCATTAGCCATACATTTCATTGTGAAAACAGTTCAAAAAGAATTGAAACAATTTGAAGTGTAGATGGCCGTGTACCTCTTTTGGGGGATAAACCCCCCTTATCAGACATAAAATGTGTGTTCAAAATGCATACACACCATAAAATCAAATTTTGAACAAGAATGAAAAAATAGAATTGCAGATTGATGAATCAGTAATTAATAACACACTTGCATCCATAGATAATATCTTTGATGAGTTTAAAGAATTATCATCAATTCTTTTTTTCAAATATTTGATTGGACAACACATATTTCTGAAAATAGTCTAAAATGACAGAGTTTATCAAAATCAAGCCTAGGCGTTAAACCCCCCTTGAAAAATGGTGTATTTAGTCACAAGATGATTTTTTCAAAAGTACTCGTTTTGAGGGGGGGTGTAACACTTGTGCCTGAATATGAGATGCAACCATCAAACCACCAAGATCTCCCATCTAATCATGCCCCAAGTTTTATTGTCGTGCGTAAAAGCTAAACCCCCTAAATTTTGATCAAAAAAGTATCAAAATCAGACAATATTATGATCAAAGAATTTAGGCAATTACATATTCAAAAACCACGAATATTCATCAAATCTCAAGATGACAAATGTGCGCTTTTAACAAAAAATTTGGCTGAAAAAGAGGGGGACATAGGATATCTTTTTGCCATTATTTGGTGCGTTTCAACTATATATCAAAATAATCAGAGTTATTTCATGGCAGGAATGGGCGTAATTATTGTGATCGGCGCCATCATAGTTTCGATGGTTGTTGCAAATTACATGTATACACAATATACAACAAATTACATCGAGGCAGTTGCAGGAAAGCCAATAATGGTAGGTCCAGTGGAATACACCATAACATTTGAGGGAACTCATGAAGGAAGTAAAGAAATGAAGCCAGAAAACACATTTGTAAAAATTGGAATCACAGCTAAAAACACCAGTGATGAAAAAACAATCCTTTCGGGAGGGCAATTTTACATTGTTGATGAAAAAGATCAAAAACATGAGGCAGTATTCGGAGAGTTTTCTTCTAAAGACTTATTCCTAGAATCATTAGAGCCAAACAAACCGGTTGAAAGAACAACTCAATTTGATATTCCATTTGATGAAGAAAAAAAATACAAAATAATTATTCGACCACAAAAAGATCAATCAACAGTTGATACAGCTGTTGTTTGCATAAGAAATTGTTGATCGTAAAGCAAAAAATGTGTCAAATTTTTCTATAGTTTGTGTTGTAATGTATGACTTTTACCATATAACACACATGATTTTCGCAAAAAGTTATGGCAATATCCAAAGCCAAAAGAGCAGAAGCAGCTAAAAAAGCAGCAAGAACTCGAAAGAGAAATGCAGCTAAAGCAGCAGCAGATGCACTAAAAGCAGCAGCAGCTCGTAAGAGAAAGGCAGCAGCAACTCGAAGGAAGAACGCTGGCAAGACAGCTCCAAAGAGAAAGGCAGCAGCAAAACGCAGAGCCGCTCCAAAGAGAAAGGCAGCACCTAAGAGAAGAACTGCAGCTAAAAAAGCAGCTCCAAAGAGAAAGGCAGCAGCAAAACGCAGAGCCGCTCCAAAGAGAAGAACTGCAGCTAAAAAAGCAGCTCCAAAGAGAAAGGCAGCAGCAAAACGCAGAGCCGCTCCAAAGAGAAAGGCAGCTAAACGAAGACGTTAAGCTGTCTATACTATCTTTTTTCTTATTTTACATGTTGGATTTAGTATGTTTCTAATTTCGAGTTTAGAAACATTCTAAATCGTTACTCATTCATCTTTAATTCAGGCAAGACAAAAACTTTGATTGGTTTTATTTTCAGTATGATTCTTTTTTCACCATCACGTTTGAAGGGATAATGTTCACGTCCCATGTATTGTTGTGTGAGTTTATCCGCATGTTTGTATTCATAATCCGGAATCAATTCCTCAACTGTTCCGCGAATTGTTGTCATGTCAAGAGGATTGTCTCTAGATACAACAGAAACTGCAACCCTCGGATCACGTAAAACATTTTTGTGTTTTAGTCTTCCCTCTGCAGTGTTTATCAAAATATATCCATCTTCATAGTTTGCCCAGACAGGGGATACTTGTGGGGAACCGTCTTTCATAACAGTCGCAATGAAAACGAGATTTTTTTCTGAAAACAACTTTACTGCTTTTGTATCAATCATTTTTCACATACCAAAGGAGGATCAGTTGTTGTAGTAAACATTTTCAATTTTTTTGTTTTTTTCGGGGTTTTTTCTTGAAAATGCATAGGAAAACTAGAGGAGTAAATGATCGCATTTGTTGATTTATTCACAACAATTTTCAAATGCTGTCTATCTTTTATTAGATTTTTCAAGAACATTAGTCATTGCCCTATTCATGATTTCCATCACCAAATATTGAGAATAGTCTTCAGATTTTTTTCCTTTTGATGCAGTTTTTGGCGTCAATCCTTTTAGAATTTTTTCAATTTTTGTAGAGGTGTTGGTGATTACCTTTGAATACGTGGAATCAAAGTCCACAGGAGTTTGAAAATCTAACAATTTTGTTGATGTACTATAGTATTTTGTAATTGCGCCACGAGACTCCTCAATTCTAACAATTTCAACTAATCCAGATTCTTTCAGAATTTCCAGGTGATGACGAACTGTAGTCAATGCTTTTTTGTACCCAGTTTTTTTCAGAGCTGTTGAAATTTGATCTGCAGATAATGCTTGACGGTATAAAATTTCCATAATTTTTGCCCGTGCAGGGTCTTCAATTGCACGTGCGTGTTCAATACTTGTCGTAACAATACGATTAACTTTGATTTGCTTTTCTAACAACGTAGACATACAAAATACCCTTCAAATCTGATCTAAAAGATCCTTGTATCATATTTTTTTGTCTAATCGCATCAATTTTTGTTTACTTTAATAAATATTGGACCGCTATCAAATTAAGCTATACCACTACAATGAATATTGTAATCCATTACAATATTTTGATACCACTACAATGAATATGATATCAGTAGAATAATTATTGTAACGGTCTAAAAATTTTCAAAAAATATTGAAAAATGAGAAATCCAGAAAAATATGTCAGAAAACGGCGACGATGACAGTATTTTGCGAATAGTCAAAAACACAATTCGAGTTGAAGGAAAGGTACTATGCGTAGACTAGGAGTTCAACGATGAGATTATCTCTTGTTTAATATCTGCCAATCTATCATTGAACACTTCAGATATCAAATTCATCATTTCAAAAGTAGACTCTGCATTAGTTTCTTGTTTATTATCAATCCGTTTGTTATTTAGATAGTCAGTAGACTTTACAACAAAAGAATGGTAAACCATTCCAAGAATACAATCATCTAAATTCACATCCCAATGTTCAGAGTTTATCATGTTTGTGTAAGAGGGGATTTGGTTAATCACAATGTTCATCAATGTTTCAATTTCTTTTTTGTCTTCAATTCCCATAACTCAACAATTATTCTAGGGTTAAAGAGTATTTCCAGTTATCTTCTCATATGCAATAACATATCTCTGAGTCATTTTTTGGATGATTTCATCTGGAATTTCAGGTGGTACTGGCTCCCGTCCAGCATCACGCTCATCATCAAATTTTTTCTGATAACCATTAGCGACTAACCAATCCCGCAATAGCTGTTTGTCATATGCTTCTTGGATTTTTCCTATTTCATAGGAATCCTTTGGCCATAGTCGATACTCGTCTGGGCCGATAGAATCACCCAAAGTAATTTTTCCATCTAAAATTCCGAATTCCAGTTTCAAATCAGCCAAAATAAAACCCGCATTATTTGCAATTGCAGCCATTTTTTTGTAAATGTCAATCGAAGTTTTCTTTAGCCACTCATATTGTTCTTCAGTTACCAAGTTCATATCCAACGCTTTTGATTTATTGATGGGAATGTCATGTTCCGACTTTGTTGTAGGATCAAAGATTGGTTCAGGTAGTTGTGCAGCAAGTGTTGTGTTGGTTCCTTCTGGAACAGAAACCTCACCTTGTTTCCATCTGCTTACAAGACTGCCATAAAAATAACCTCTAACTACACATTCTATAGGCAACATCTTCATTTTTTTTACAACAATTTCAGTATCAGATTCTCTTCGAACAAAATGGTTTGGTACGGATAATTCGTTAAACCAAAATTCTGCAAATTTGCACAAAACTTCCCCTTTACGAGGAATATCTTGTTTGAACTTGACATCAAATGCCGAAACTCTATCGGAGAACTTGAAAAGTAAGGTATCTTCATCAACGTCATACAGATCCTTTACTTTACCGCGTGTAAGAAACTTCAAACAATAAGACATTATTTTTATTGGATTTAACTGCTAGGAAAACTAAGAGCCCATCATCCCAACCATTTTAGGCATTTCACGATACGCTTTGTTTACGAAAATACCATTATCTGCAGATATCATAACAAATTCCATTGGATTGTCGGATGGCGGTGAAACTATGATTTTTTCACCAACATTTAACGTTCCTAACTCTAATGTATCACCAGCTCCAAAATTCACATGAACGTTAGTAAGTGGCAAAAATCCAGTGTTTTGGACAGTTACACGTCCCATTACAAACATGCTTTGTTTGTCTAAAATAGGATCAACAAAAACATCATAATCTTGTGTGGAGACAGATAATTTTAGAATATCCATACCAAATATTAGCGCCATTATTCCAATGCCACTAACACCTACTGCAATAATCACAGTATACCGTTTCACGAATAATTGGTTGTTTTTCTAATAATTAAGACTAACCAGAAATAGTAAATTGGCCTAAACGATTACCATTGTTTCCAATACAATTTCATTCTAAAATAGTATTTTTTAAACAAGCATCCAGTTAGGAATCAATCACTTTAACGCCATTCCAAAATGCCACCATTCCCTTTATTTTCATGGCCGCATCGTTGGGTTGCTCGTAATACCAAGCACAATCCTTGTTGGTTTTACCGTTAACAGTTACTGAGTAGTAGTTTGCCATTCCTTTCCATCCACAAAAGGATGTTTGATCGGTTTTTTCAAAATATTCTTTTTTGATAGAAGCAAATGGAAAATAATGATTTCCCTCAACAACTACAGTGTTATCACTTTCAGCAATTACCACATCATTCCATATTGCTTGCATAGTATCAATTCAGAAATACAATATTTAAAGAAATTTCCAAGATTAATTCTTATTTTGCTCAGGTATCACAGATAAAGTTGTAGTAGATATCACATATGGGATTTTTCTAATTTGTCTTGTAATGATATCTGCAATTTCCAACGAAGAGTTTGCCTCAATTTTTACAAAAATATCATAAAGGCCAAAAGTACCCTTTGCCTCTTTGACTTGATCAATTTTTAAAAGTTGACGCATGACATCCATTTCATGACTAATTTCACTTTTTACTAAAACCAAAGCTGTTTCCAACTTATTCACCCTTCATTTCTTCTCTACTTCGGAATTCAGGAGTTATTCCAAGTGACTCGTAATTTCCAGTGGAGCATGTAAAACACATAGAATCTTTTGGAATGCCTACAGCCGCTGCAAGATTTTCTGCATCATTGTATCCCAAAAAATCAGCACCTATACTTTGTCTAACCATTTCAGTAATTTCAACATCACTCATTTCTTTGCCATCGGAAAATGTTGCAAGTTCTTCTCGTGATGGAAAATCAATTCCGGCATAACACGGAAATTTAATTGGAGGGTATGTTATTACCATGCTGATTTTTCTAGCACCCGCTCTACGTAATGCTTTAATGATTGCTTTGGAGCTTGTACCTCTAACTAAACTATCATCAATAACAACTACGTGTTTGCCTTCAATGATTTCCCTGATTGGAATAATCCATCGATTGATTTCTATCCTGTCTGATTGATGAGGTTCTATAAAACTGCGTAATGGACCTTTCTTGCTATATCTATCTTTTAGAAGACCCTCATCAAATGAAACACCAAGTTCTTGAGCATATCCTAATGCAGCAGGTCTGGCAGAATCAGGTACAGGAATTACTAAATCTGCATCACGTATTGGAAATTTTTTTGCCAAAAATCTGCCAATATTTTTTCTTGCAACATAGATGTTGGTTCCCTCCATATTGCTGGACGGATGTGCAAAGTAAGTAAATTCAAAAGAACAATGGGCTCTTGTAAGATCATCAGAGAAGCGTTCAGTCTCCAAACCATTTTTACTTAATTTTATTAATTCGCCGGGATTTACATTTCGTTGAAGTTTTGCTCCAACTGCAGATACTGCTGAAGACTCAGATGCAACAATGTATGTGTCATCAGATTCTTTGTATCCTAGAACCATTGGACGGAAGCCTTTTGGATCACGTGCTGCATAAACTGAATTATCATCAGAGATAAATGTAAAACAATAAGAGCCAACCATTTCATTTTTAAGAATTGAGAGTGCTTTTCCCATTTGACCGTTCTCAGAGATTAGTGCAACTAGTCGCTGTGCTGCAACAAGAGTATCACTTGCATTCTGGGGAGTAAACGAACATCCACCTACTAGATTTGACAATTCCTGTACATTTGCAATAGTTCCATTATGTGCAATACAAAGATCCTTTACTTTAAGAGGTTGAGCATTTTCCAACGAGCTTCGTCCCATTGTAGAATAACGAACATGTCCTATTACTGCTGGAGAAGAGTATTCTTCAGTTATTTTTTTGAATTCAGAGGAAGATCCAGAAACCAATCCCAGCCGTTTAAGCGGAGGTTTGTTTGGAATTGCCAAGCCCCATGCTTCTTGTCCTCTGTGTTGAAGTGCCCTTAGTGCATCAATGACCATTGGGACAACATTAGTCCCACTCAGACTAAAAATTCCAACAACACCACAATTTTCTTTAACCATGAAGTACCAAGTCCCTTAACGAATTTAACCAAGTTTTTTGTGCTTTATCAACTCTTAGATCAATGATAGAATTTGTTCCATTCACAAATTGAATTTTATCTCCTTCAAAGTGCCCAATAATTTCGAAAGAGACTTTGTTCTTTTTTAACAGAATTTCTAGTTTTTTTAGATTTTTCTTCTCAAAAGTTAAGAGATATCTAGAATGACTTTCAGAAAATAGAGTTCTGTCAACGTCAAGTTTACCTCTCGGAATTTTTTCCAGAGATATTTTACAGCCAATCATGTTTTGCATACATAATTCGGACACAGCTACTGCAAGTCCACCTTTGGAGCAGTCATGAACAGACTTTAGGATTTGGGCATCTATGGCATCCAATACGGCATTCATATTTTTCTTTGATTCTGAAAAATCCACTACGGGACATTTTCCCCCAATAAAGTTGTGAACATATTCAAAATATTCAGAACCTCCCATTTCATCTTTAGTATCCCCAATTATTACAAGGCAATCATTTTCAGAAATTTTTTGAGGCACTAGTGGTTTTTTATCAATTAATCCTAAAACACCAATTACAGGAGTAGGTTTTATGGGTCCAGCAGGAGTTTCGTTGTAGAGACTAACTTTTCCGCCAACGCAAGGAATTTCAAAATATTTAGCAAAATCAGTCAATCCTTTTAACGATTCCAGAAAAGTCCAAAATATTTCAGGATCTTTTGGGTTTCCAAATTGAAGATGGTCAAGCATTCCAATCGGTTTTGCACCAGTGCAAACAACATTTCTGCATGCCTCTTCAAAACAGCCTATTGCACCTTCTCTTGGGTTAATGTAACAATGTTTTGGATTGCCATCAATTTTTGCAGAAAGAAATTTTCCATTATCTAACCTTAAAACAGATGCGTCACTGCCAGGTTTTACAACAGTTCTTATTCCAACTTCATGATCATATTGTCCATAAACCCAAATCTTACTTGCAATATTAGGAGATGCAAGCAATTTCATCAGAATTTTAGAATAATCAGATATTGATTTGAGTTTCTTTTCATTCTCGATTGTTTTAAGATATTCAGGGTATTTTGATGGCAAATCCAATAATGTCGCATTTGCAACAACATCAGTGGGAAGATTTGCCAGTATCTTTGTACCTTTCTTCACACGCATTTGACTATCCGTTGTAACATGTCCAATTACTGAACATTCAATGTGAAATTTTTTGCAAATAGATTCTAGTTTTTTTAATTTAATTTTATCAGTAACAATTAGCATTCGTTCTTGAGATTCAGAAACCATAATTTCATCTGGATGCATGTCAGATTCTCGGGTGTGGACTTTTCTAACATCCATCTCAATTCCAATATCTAGCGCATCGGCAGTTTCGGAAACTGCACATGATAACCCACCACCGCCAAGATCTTTCATAGCATGAATTAATTTCTCATTTCTAGCCTCCAAAATTGCCTCAATGATCAATTTTTCAATGAAAGGATCTGGAATTTGTACTGCTGAACGATCTTCAGATTCTAATGAATCAGAAGCAAATTGAGAGCCGCCTATTCCATCTCTGCCGGTAGAACCACCCAACAAGACTACAAGATCACCTTTTTTCGCATGATTTTTAATTAAATTTTCTTTTTTACCAAAACCGATTGCGGCAACATCAACTAGTGCATAATTTTTATAACAATCATCAAATTCAACCTCACCTCCAATTGTTGGAATCCCCAAACAATTGCCATAAGCTGCAACACCACTAACGGCATTTTTGAAAAGCCATCTAGCATGTTGATCTTTCTCAATGTTTCCAAATCGCAATCCATCAAAAATTGCAATAGGTCTTGTTCCAGCAGATAAAATATCGCGTATTACTCCGCCAACACCGGTTGCGGCTCCACCAAAAGGTTCAACAGCAGAAGGGTGGTTATGACTTTCAATATGTGCAGTTACTACATAACCACCTCCAACATCTAAAACACCAGAATCATATCCTTTTTCATTAATTACTAATGGTCCAGCCATGGGTAACATTTTGAGATGCTTTTTTGATGATTTGTAAGAACAGTGCTCAGACCATTCTGCAGATACAATCTGAAGTTCTGTAGATGTCGGATTCCTGCCAATTTTAGATTTTAATTCAGATAGTTCATGGGATTCTAAACTCAATTATTAACACCCATCTTTACCAATAATGATTCAAAAATTAATGAAGACGGTTTGTTATCAATTGGGTTAATTTCTGGCTCAACAGCTCTTTCTGGATGAGGCATCATCCCAACAACATTTTCATCTTCATTGCACACTCCTGCAATTCTATCTGTAGAGCCATTTACAACATCACTGTATCTAAATACAATTTGATTTTTTTTCTTTAATTGTTTTAACACAACATCGTCTGCATAATACCGTCCTTCACCATTTGCTATGGGAATTGGAATTTTTTGATGGAGTTCAAACTTATTCGTAAATGGAGTAGTATTGTTTTCTACGATAAGACTGGTCCATTCACACATAAAATTAAGAGATTTATTTTTCAGTAAAACTCCTGGCAATAATCCAGATTCTACTAAAATTTGAAATCCATTACATACACCTAATATTGGGATCCCTTTCTCAGCCAATTTTTTGACATCTTTTATAATTGGACTATGAGCAGCGATTACTCCTGCACGAAGTCGATCACCATAAGAAAAGCCCCCTGGAAGAATTACTGCATCAATATTTTTGGGAAGGGGTTTTTCATGCCAAAAGTATTGAGCGTCAAGATTAAAGACATCGGTTAGAACATGATACATATCACGATCACAGTTACTACCTGGAAAAACTATAACCCCAACTTTCACAATTGTTTTTAGATTCAGAGATATTTAATTTGAATCGAGTCTGAGAAAAGTTTTATGTGAATGAAATCCCTGATCGCTACCAGTCAAATCAAAGATAACATGAAAAAAATGCAATAATTACATAATTTGAAAAATATCAGGCTTCAAAGACATCTATTGTCACTTTGCTCACCATAGGATTGTAAATTCGTAATTCATCACAAATTTCTTGTACTTTTGATTGAGCAGATTTCTTATCTTTTTCTTTAATAGTAAACTTCAACATTTTTGCAGTTTTGATTTTTGAAACTGATTTGTGAGTTCCTTTTAGCACCAGATCATTTAGAATTGTATCGCCTTCGGGATCACTCATGCCAGGTTTATTTTCAATGGTTACATGAACATCAAAAATAGGCATTATTAATTTAAAAATCGAAAATGAGGTTAATCTATCTTCCGAATAAATTTGTGTTTTTATACTTATTTTGGGATATTTGTTAGGTATCCGATTCTGAGGACTTGTATTGTTGCAGATATGACCAGCCCAGGATCGGTTACTTTAGATTTTTTTAATGTATTTGATGTAATCCCAGTAAAGACAAGATGGAAAAAGGGTGAATTGCAATTAATGATTTGTTTTTCAGAACTTCTTTTGAATGGGATGTATCTTTTGCAAAAATTCCATTTTCATCCAAAATGATGCAGAGATAACCATGAAAAAAATCAGGATTCTATTTGCCGTTGCATAAACACATACAATAAACTAAGATTATTGGATTTGCCCAAGACAGGATTTTTCCACAGTATGATTTCTTTTTAATGTTTGAAAATAGATCAATCAATACAATTACAATTCAATTATTCAGACATGGTTCTGATCACTTATAAAAAAAGTCATTTTTTGCATCCATTGCATATATTGGAATTTATAGCTGATGATTTTAGAGAATCATATAATGGCAAAAGGAAGAATGAGATATTGGAAGATTACTTCTGAGGAATTAGGAGGATATGCTTATGATGAAAATAACTTACTTAATTGGGAAATAAAATGCGTTAGAGAACCTGATGACGAGGCCAAATTCATAGGTGTTTTCATGTACAGACATGGTACTGCATATGATTATGAATCAGTAAGAGGGATTTGTTATTATCACAACAATATTGACAGAAAAGAGCTCCCATCAATCACCAATTTCCTTCAAGGAAAATTTAACGGTAAAGAGATGGAAAAAGGAGACAGAGTATTCCTCAAAGATTCAAAAGAAATCTTCTCGGCTAAGGACATTTCAGAATTGGCAAAGGAGATGGAATCGAAGTTTAATACCAAGGCAATAATTTCTTTAGAGTTTGAGGGAATTACTGCTGAAAAACTAAAAGAGGCAGGGCTTCCAGAAGCAAAATTGTTACCAATCCCCACTTGATTGATATAGTTTAAAACACAAAGATATCCGATGTCAGAATTGGATGGGATTAACCAGCACTTAGAAGAGCTAAGAAAAAGACTTCTCAGGATTGTTTTAGTGATAGGAATCATTACTGCATTCATCTTAACTTTTCATGCAGAACCAATTCACATATCTGGAATTACAATGTACTATCCCTCCCCAGATCCGCTAAACAACATTGCAGCACAAATTACCAACCATATGAAAACAAATCTTGTTCCAGAAGATGTTCAACTAATTCAAACTGCACCGGGACAGGCTTTCTTTGCTCAAGTGTACATTGCGGCACTGGTAGGAATAGTTGTAGGGATGCCAGTGATTGTAAAAGAGCTAGTAGGTTTTATCAAACCAGCATTAAAAGAAAATGAGATTCATGTAAGCAGAAATATCACTCTTCCAGCATTAGGCCTATTCATTACAGGTTGTGTGTTTTCTTACAATTTGGTCATCCCATACATCTTAGATTTTTTATATCGATATGGAGAATCTGCAGGACTTGTAACTTTTCTTAATGTTATAGAATTTGTGACATTTGTTTTACAGTTTTTACTTGCATTTGGATTTTCTTTTCAGCTACCACTAGTAATGTATGCAATTTCAGTATCAGGTATTGTAGATTCAGATTTTTGGAGAAAGAATATCAGATATGCAATTGTGATCATAACGATATTTGGTGCAGTCATCACTCCTGATGGAAGTGGGGTAACAATGTGGTTCATCGCAGGTCCAATGATTGCACTTTATCTAGTAGGCATGATAATAATTGAGCGCAAAGAACGCAAAAAGTTGAACACTTAAATCCAAATTTAATCAAATAACAATAACATGTTAGGAATGGGATTATCCAATTTCATAGCTGGACAAGAATGGATCTTTATCATCATTATTGCAGTAGTGTTCATTTTTGGTGCAAAGAAAATCCCAGAACTTGCAAAAACCTTTGGTAAAGCTAAAGGAGAATTTGAGAAAGGGAAAATTGAAGGGGAAAAAGAACTCAAAGACCTCAAAGATAAAGAAACAAAATCAGACTAGGTTTCAGCAGTTTTTAGAAAATCATCAATAATTTTAGAATAGCTATCTTCATATTTTTTGTTTCCAAAAAGTTGACCAATCTTCATTTTACCTTTTAATTTCAAATTTACATCAATTGATATTTTAGTTCCTTCCGCATGTTCAATAAATTGTTGTTTTATGTGACTGCCTTTAGCATCCCCACCTATTACAAAAATTTCATGTAATGCAGGTTCTTGAGAAACATGTTTTGACATTATCACCATTTCTTCCCCTCCAAGATTCAAATGCTCTTCAACTACTGCAACATTCCCACGAATTGAGCGAACCCTGATTGAAGGAAAATGTTGAGGGATTAATTTTTGATAATTTTCATAATTAGATAGAATATCAAAGACAACTTCGCGTTTTGTATTGACAATTCTTTCTAAGGTAAACTCGGACAAATGTAATTTAGAAAGTTCCCCAACGAGGGTATAAATCGTGCTCTACATCAAATTGGTCCAGACATTTTCCCACACCATGATTTACAATATCATCAATGGATTTGGGTTTTGTGTAAAATTCTGTTACAGGGGGCAATATTACAACTCCTAATCTAGAAAGCTTTAACATGTTTTCCAAATGGATTGCTGATAACGGAGTTTCCCTTACCATTAAAATTAATTTTCTGGATTCTTTTATTGTCACACCTGCAGCTCTTGCAATTAATGTATCATCATACCCATTTGCAATAGCTGCCAAAGTCTTCATGCTACATGGCGCAACAATCATACCATCAATTCTATGTGTTCCACTTGAAACACTGGATGCCATGTTTTTTTCGTCCGAAATGCTTGTTGCCAGTGACGTTACGTATTCAAGTGAATAATCAGTTTCCATTGAAATGCATTTCTGAGCCCATTCAGACATAATCAGATGTGTTTCAATATTTGATTTCTTGAGAGTTTCCAGCATTCGTATACCATAGATTACACCAGTACTACCAGTTATTCCTATAACTAATTTCAACAAAATATCTATCAAAGTACAGTATTTTATGTATTAGATAACAGGGTGTTCAGCATTAGAAATTTTGAGCGTTATCGGCTTCTGCGGATTCTTGTAATTCCTTGTTGAGTTTTCTTCGCTTAAGCCACAGCGAAATTCCACCGATAGTCATTGCAGTAAGCAAGATCACTCCTGCCATTTGGAGTTCAAAGTGGTACAACATATCTAAAATAAACAATTGGTTTGGGAAAAATCTTGTGATCTCATTCGATCTTGAAAATTAGCTATATTACCTCCCATCTTCTAGGCATAATGTGATCAAGAGTTCTGAGATAAAGAAGATAGTAAACGAATATTCGGACGTCAAGATAGGAGTCCTAGGAAGTCATTCAGCATTAGAAGTAATGGACGGGGCAAAAGATGAAAATTTCCAAACTATCGTTTTCTGTCAGAAAGGCAGAGAGGGACCTTACCAAAGATTTGGAAGAATTGCAGACGAAATAATTGTTTTAGATAAATTCAAGGACATGGCTTCTGCCAAATATCAAAAAATGTTAAGGGATTCAAATACAATTATTGTCCCACATAGATCACTTACCGTTTATCTTGGATACAAGACAATTGAAAATTCATTCAAAGTTCCAATTTTTGGAAATAGAAAATTATTCCAAGCAGAAGAGAGGACAGCAAAAAAGGGGCAATATTACTTGTTAGAAAAAGCCAGAATAAAATATCCCAAATTATTCAAAGATCCTAAAAAAATTAACAAACCATGCATCGTAAAAGTTCAGGAAAAAAATAGACCTCTAGAAAGAGCATTCTTTACAGTTTCATCATACAAAGATTTTGTTGAAAAATCAGAAGCAAAAATCAAACAAGGAGTAATCTCAAGAAATGATCTAGCAAAATCAAGCATTGAAGAATTAGCAATTGGGACATACATGAATTTCAATTTCTTTCACACACCGATATCAAATCAAGTTGATTTTATCGGAATTGAGCGAAGATTACAAACCAACATTCATGATTACAATGCCCTTCCTGCAAAACAACAATTAGATATCAATGTGGATTTACAAAATATTGAAGTAGGACACACTCCTGCCAGCATTAGAGAATCATTACTAGAAAAAGTCATTAAAATGGGAGACAAATTCGTAGCAGCAGTCAAAAGAGAATACGCCCCAGGAATCATCGGTCCGTTTTCACTTCAAAGTGTAATTACAAAAGATTTAGAATTAGTTGTGTACGATGTATCTTTACGAGTTCCTGGAAATCCAATAGTTGCAACTACTAGCCCATATACAAAATACCAATATGGACAAACATTTGGAGTCGGTAGAAGAATTGCCATGGAAATAAAGCGAGCTCAGGAAGAGGAACGTCTTGACGAGATTGTCACATAATTTCAGTTCTGACATTTCAAGTTGAAAATATTCCTGATATTCTACAAAGATTTTTTGTGAAATTAAAAAGAATGTGTTTGAAAAGAAAAATTAAAGGCGCAAACCCCTAACTGCAGAACTCTGAGAGATTCCCTCTCGTGGTCAAACGTCTAAACGTCTGATTGCCTTTTTTGTTCTGCGGGGCAGCGCAATCTAATCGCCAGATTTTATAACTAACGACATCCATTAGTATAAGACATATAACTATTTAACATTTAGTATGATTTTTTTGAATAAAGTTGATGAAATATTGTAAATCTCATCTAAGCATAAAAATCATAGTTTGACTAAAAATTAGCGCAGGTAAAAAAGGAAATTTATTCAAATACAAAAACGAAGAAAGAAAATTCAAAAAATACATTATTTGATTGGTTCAGAACAATAAATGATAATTTAAAAAATACCTAAAAAATTACAAAAGCATATTTTCAGTGAACACCATGCATTTTTGTTAATTGGTTAGATTGGAAATATGTTGAATACCATTCGTTCTAATTTTGAATGATTAAAGCGGTTTGACATTCAAAATTGAATTGCTGAGGCCAATTAACAATACAAACTCTTTTGTTGTCATTTATTGATTAAACAATGATGGGGAAAACAATTTTCATTAAAGAAATAATCCTAATTCTAAAAGAGCCAAGATTATGTCCAACTTGTGAAAAAGAAGACAGATTGGAAAAAGATATTGTGAGAGAGGAGAGAACAAATGGTAAAACTATCTTATGCTCCAGATGTGAGGCACTAATAGTAATAACTAATCAGCATCCAAGAAAAGTAGAACTATCATCAACCATGGGCGACATCATAATGCTAAAAGAACCACATTTAATTAGAAAAGTAAGCTACTAAGTTTTTGATTTTCCAAGCAATTCTTGAATTACATAATTTCTAACATTTGCAAATTCCCACTCTTTTAGATCAGCATTCCTGCATTCTTCCTTGATGATTAATCCTGCCAAACCATGACTCCAGATATGACGCTTGGTATCATAAACTTCAATGATTTTGCCATGTTTAGTGATTTTGATTGCCCCATGACATCTTTGGACCACTTTGGATGCTACTCTTTGATAGATTTTTTCAAAATTTACCACAACATTACATCATTGAATCACATCAAAAAGGTTCTGATTTTTTAGATGGGATAATAATATACCATAGAAATTACAAGAAAAAATGCTGATGATTAACCAACAAACTAAGCTATAACTGATAGATGATGAGTTTGCCGAATTATGAAGCAATTTAAAAAATATTGGGATTTCATAACCAGTATTAGGAGGAGACTCCAATCATAGGCAATGGGCAAACTTCCTGAAAAATTTCCAGAATATTCTATAATGTATAAAACATTATCAAAGCAAATCAAAGCATTAGAAAATATTAAAGAAAATGCTCAAGAAAATGAGATAAATGAAATCAATTTAAAAATTCAAAATTATCAGTCAGAATTATTGAAAATAAAGAGAATGTTTCCAGATGATTTTTTTGATGGAGAAAATTAATCATTCATGAAAATGGTCATGATCGCAATTACATTGATGATCATCATCTTTTACAGATATTAATTTCTGCACCATTTCATCACGGATTTTAAGTAAATCGCCAACTTGATGTTTTAATGATTGAGAGTCCCAATTACCTTGATGAAGTTCCCGGACAACATCTATGATTTCAAGATCAACATTTAGCAAATTGTCCATCAACTGCTCTTGTTCATTCATAAAATTGTATAACTTCTGTATGAAAAAAACTATTCTAATTAAAAGAAAACAGTGTTTATGCTTCCATGCTTTCTTTTAGAAGATTTTTTCTAACGAGAATAGGAATTTTGTAAAATGCGCCTAATGCCATTGCATCGGACGCTCTATAATTTCGCAGCACAAGATCTTTTTTTCCTGTAAAATACAAATTTGCACGTAAAACTTCTCCACTTTCATATATTTTCACCTTAACTAGAATCAGCTCATTCTCCTCACAAATCTCCTCAATCATCTTATAGATGGAAGGGGCAGATTCTCCCTCAGGATCGTTAAAACTGGAGATATGCCTGGCAACCTCACCAGAAAAAGCCCTCATATGAAATTCTTTTCCATTATCAGATTTTAGAACAACCATGCCTTCAACAGCATATGGATCAACAAACCCAACATAATCAATTTTCACAGATTCATAATCAGGCTCTTGTGCTTGATCAATTTCCATGGTATTACGCATAAACTACTTGTTCAGAGTTTATAAAGATAGCAAATTTTTTGGATCAAAACTAACCATGTTATTTTGTGAATTATTTTTTGACGATCAAGGATTGAGCATGACCCCAAATTATTTAAAATCCCCAACAATGGTAGCTTTATGTCGGAAAATCCTGAACGTGCAATATCATATGTTCTAAGTAGGTACGTCAGAAAATACATGGATAGTGATGTACTCATATTGAGTAAGAACACTCCCACCAGAGAAGCAACTAGAATGTTGCATCACTATGAAACAGACGACATAGTTGTTACGGATGAAAACAATATTCCGGTAGGAATTGTAACAGACGAAGACATTCTAAGAAAAGTGAGTGATGTTACAGTGTACGCAGAATCTACTACATTAAAAGACATCATGACTACACCCCTAATCACAATTAATGAAAAAGCAACATTGCAAGAAGCATTGCATAAAATGAGAGATAACGGAATTAGAAAATTGCCAGTTTTATCAAATAAAAATGAGATACTTGGTATGATCTTTCAGACAACTATCGCTAATGTAATTCGAGACGCTACGGCCACACCAGCTCGTCTACTGAGTCCTCCTGTAAAAGCAATATTGGGAAATCTTGGTTTTGTATTACAGTTTGCAGGAGTATTGTTACTTGTACCTGCTATTCTCGCCACAGTTTTAGAAGACACAGTGATTGCTACAGGAATTTACCTAACCACAGTTCTTTTACTTGTGACAGGATTCTTTTTGAATTCATATGGGGAAAAAGCAAGTCTTAACCTTCAGCAGGCATCAATACTGGTATTTTCTAGTCTGTTTTTGCTGACTTTGTTTGGCACAGTTCCATATCTGTATGTACTGCCAAGTGATGAGACTAGCATAGAAGCATTTTCAAATGCGTTCTTTTCAAGTGCTGCAGGATTTACAACTGGAGGAATATCCTTATTTTATGAACCGGAGGAATTGAGTGAGAGTTTTACGTTTTTCCGAAGTTATACTCAACTTGTAGGAGGAATGAGTTTCATCTATTTAGTAATCACAGCATTTTATCCAGAGTCAAAACTGCAATCAATGCGCGGTTTTATTTCAGGTAGAACACTCCATATGAAAGAACTATTCCTTACAATCACAGTTATTTTTTCAATTTATATCGTAATTGTTGCAACATTGTTGTATCTCTTTGGAGAGGGAAACATTATAGATAATTTCTCATTGGCAATGAGCACGCTTGCAACAGGAGGATTCTTGCCCACATCCACAATTCTTAATGATCTATTGTGGCAAGAGCAAATTATTCTTATGGGCGCAATGATACTGGGCGCATTACCATTTACATTCCATTATGCATTTGTTAGAAAAAAATTCTTGTCCCCAAAACTTGGAAAAGAGGTTTTAACGTATTTTGCAATTTTGGGAAGTGCAATAATATTATTCGTTTCAATTAGCGGTTTAGACCCTATGGAAAGTGCATTCATTACTGTCTCAGCAAGCACCACAGCTGGACTTCAACAAGAAAGTCTTGCGGAACTTTGGAGTGGAGCTCAGACAATTTTGATAATTTTGATGTTCATCGGAGGATGTGGATTCTCAACAGCTGGCGGTTTTAAAATTTTTAGGTTATTACAATTGAGACATTTTCTAGATTTTATCAACAAAGTAAAAAGAGCAGAATTAACAGCAGAAACAAAAAAAGAAATGACATCTACTTTGATCATCATAGCATTATTTCCAATAATTGCATCTATTACTGGATTACATCTTGCAGAAATTGAACAGGTCTCATACGAAGATGCGTTTTTTGAAGCAGTAGGAGTGATTACAACTGGAGGATTGTCAGCAGGGGTGATTGATCTCAATACAGATCCGGCTACAAAAATTGTGTTAGGATTTTTAATGATATTTGGCAGATTGGAAATAATTGCGATAATTTACATATTCATTCCAAAACTCATCTAAAAATATTTCAAATTCCACGGAATGGTTTTTTGTTATTCCTTGTAAGGTTTTAGCAGCGAACTAATGAAATTTCAAAAATCATAGAAATTAGGACAAATGATTCGAGATAAAAATAACTAGAGAGCAATTGTCAAGTATCCCAATACGACATATGAAAGACGTACAAAACTTGTAAGAAATCAAATGAGATAGGATTTAATTTCATTGAAATCGGAGATAAACAATGAATGAGCAAGTAGGAAAAAGTGTCAGCAAAGGAAAAAAACTCATCACATTAGGATTCATAACAATTATTGCTCTATTCATATTGTATGGAAGATACCAGGATCCAGAGCTTCTTACTCCCAGTGCAATTGATTCAATACAAAGAATCGCATATGGATTTTACATTACACTAGTTGCGGCATTTGGGGCCATTGCTTTTGGATTGTATCGTTATCATAAAGGGAAAGTGGAGGCTAATCAGAAAAATCTTTCAACAATAATCGCCTTAACAACATGGAATTCAAAATCACGTAAAATTTTTGTTGCCACCTTTATTGGGTACGGCATATTTTTTTCGCTGGCATCAGGAACTCTTGTTTATCAACCAGAAGTTAATTTTGCAATTCATTATGGTGCTACGATTCCATCAGGATTTATTGCGCCATGTTGTGATGGTCCAGGATACATGCCAAAGATAATCGTGTATCTGACTGAACATGTAGGTTTACAAATTATTCCGATAAATTTAGTTTTACAGGTAATTGTGTCTTATTTGGTCGGATTAAACGCTGCAATTGCTGTAAGTGCATATGGAATATCAAAGAAAGGCAGAGGAGCAAGTACGATAGGAGCTGCAACAGGATTGTTTATTGCGTGTCCAACTTGTGCAGGGACATTTTTGTCAATATTTATTGGAACAGCTAGTGGAATAGCATTATCTATTGCATTAACTCAAATGCAGACATTATTTATTGCAGTTTCAATTCCAGTATTAATCATAACTCCATTTGTAATGGCAAAAAAATTGCAAAATTCAGATGGAAGTTGTAAAATAGATCCTAAACAATGAATTTTTTGACTTCAGGAACCTTATGATTACCAATATCATAACCGTCCCGTCTTAGAAATTTTAGAGTAAGTTTGTAGAGAAGTTCATCATGATCTACTTTTTCTAAAATTTCAGTCCATAAAACACGACCATTTGTTTCAATGTATTTTTTAAAGTCGGGATTCATAGATTCTGCAATTTCTTTACACTGATCAAATGTTTTTCCGTTTTTATAAGCACGAATCCGTCTATCACAACTATCCATGTCTTACCATGGTAAAAATTTTAAATAAACTTAGTTTGTCAGGGTTCAAACAAATACTAGAATAATCTTCAGAAAACATGGGAATAAAATCACCTTCAGAATATGTGGATTTTTTCATAAATCTCAACATGGGAGAAAATGTCAGTTTGCTAAGTTTCATAAACAATGAAAAAAATGTTCTGAAAAAAAATTTAGAGTTGAAAAACATCAATAAAGAACCAATCAAAAAAGGAATAGAGATTTTGGAGCTATTAGTAAGAGAAATTAATGAGAATGGAGAAAAAGCAGTACTAGGAAAATATCAAAAATAGTCCTGGGGAAAATTATGGAAAAAAGTTCACAGATTATCAGAACGGAGATCATCAGAATTCTCAACGAAAATGGGAAAATTCGCGGTACAGAACTTGCGAGAAGGGTCATAGAAAAAATGGGTAATGAAAAAACAGTATACAGAGAAATTAGTGCATTAGTTGAAGCAGGAGAAATAGAGAAAAAAGTTCACAGCAGATCCCACATAGAATATGAATTGATAAATCTATACGAATCAGTAAACAATCAATTAAAAAGTCTACATAAGGAGATTGAAACAGTTTTTGAAGAAATAAAAAATTTCACTATGATTAGTAAGGAAGAAAATTTTTCATTTCATGAAAGATTAAGATCAGTTATTCATTTAATACACATTGTGCAGTCAACGGATGGAATCATGAAGTTGCTATCATATTATCCAGCATTCAAGAAAGATAAAATGTTCTCACAGATAAATAGAAAGATAGAGGATTGCTGGAAAATAATCATGGACATTATTGCACATCAGCCAGAAGAGGATTTTCTGAATGAGGTTCTGGCCAATTTAAGAATGCCACAAATAGACACTAGCAATGTTAACTAAAATTTTTTAATTTTTCCACTATCACTTTAAGAATTTCTTCATCATCAAGAAGAATAAGAGGAAAATTATTTTCATCGCTTGCTTTACGAAATTCTGTATCTTTTGTTACAATGATCATGTCGTTTTCACGAGCGTAATTAATAATAGAATAGTCTGATCCTAGCTTCTTTCCTTCCCTCTGTAATTTTCTTACACTTTGAGCATCATATCCTAAATTGATTAACCGTTCATCCATTCCATCTAGGTTTTCATCTACAAGAATTTTCATAAAAATTACTAAGTTAAATTCAATATTAGTGTAAATAAATCATGAATGTCAAATACTTATTTTCAATGAAATTGTTTATTGTTCATGGATGAGAAAAAAGAAGATAAATCAGCAGAGTCATTGAAGAACCATATTGTGTATTACAGGTCTTTAACTAAAGTAATTTCAAATATTAAAAAAGAAAAAGAACAGGAAAAAGAATTGGCAATCAAAGAACATCTAGAAAATAGAATTGAAGCCATGGAAAAAGACAGAAAACGAATAAGAGACATGTTTCCAGAAATTAAGGAAGAGGAATGGAATGGCAACACCAACTGAAAAAAATCACAATAAACATCTAGACTTACTCCAGGATTATAAAATTCACTTAATAAAATACATTGAAGAATTAGAAAAATTGGACAAGCAGTCAGAATTTGCAAAAAAATGGAACGAGGCGACAGTTAAGGAAAGAAAGTATGAAGTGCAGGTAGTAGACAAGATAATCAAAAATTTAATCAGATTTTAGACGATGTTTTTGGGTTAAATCATAAAGAGAGTTACAAAAATCATCAAGATGTTCTATCGACACCCCATCAAACCAAGCCAGTTCATTATCAATACTGAAATTTGTAAAATCTGTAGACATGTTTAGGAATTTTATTTCTTTATCAAATAATTTTTTGATTTCTACCAATCCTTTATCTGTTATTTCATAATTACACGTAATCAAATCAATCTGAACATAATAATTTCCATGGCGAGGATTAATTTTTGCCTTAATGAAAGGTTTGTTTAGCTGTTGGCATTCCTTGTAATGTTTATCATACTCAAACATCTTTGAATCGCCAATATACTTGTGAAATGTCATAATTTTTTTAAAAATTTGGTATCGAGTCTAAATTTCAAATGTAATTTTCTTAATACGTGTAATTAATCGGATTTTTGTATCAATTGGCATTTCTGGCTCCATTGTAAAATACACAATATTTCTTTTTGTGTAAATAACCATTTGAGATACTTTTTCTCTTTCAACGTGCACATATCGTACTTTACCAAGAGAACGATCAAATTCCTTTCGCATTGATCTTCTTTGTGCAACTTGTTTGCAGAAATGTTCTTCTTCTTTTTGGGTTTTAAGGCTAGTTTTGCCTGTTTTCATGATTGCTTCTCGAATGTTACCTTTTGGATCAATAATAGCTGCAAATCTCATTTTTGGATCTAAATTTAGAATTTTCTGAACAATTTCTAAATAATCAAATTTTGTTGCGGTTGCCATATCTAGTGTGAAAAATATTTTTGCTAAATATAAGCTATCAAAATATTTCAAAAACATGCAATATGGAAAAGTATAGTTAAATCCATTTGAAACCTTACAAAAGCATGAAAGAGTCAATTTTCAATACTCTTAATGAGTTAGAAGTACAATCCACCCTTGAAAAATCAAGAATAGTAGATACATTGCCTGAGAATAGAATGCTTGCAATTACTAAAGAAACGGGAGAATTACTAAACATGCTTTTACGCCTAAAAAATGCCAAAAATATGTTAGAAATAGGTACATCAATAGGATATTCATCAATATGGTGTGCAGAGGCAATTTTAGAACAAGCAGGCAAGGTAATCACAATAGAGCAAAACCCAAGTAAGATAAAGAGGGCAGAAGAAAATTTTCGAAAAGCAGAGATCCAAGATGCAGTTGAAATCAAGGAAGGCAATGCACTAGACATTCTAAGCAAAATGAATTGCACGGATAAATACAAAGAATATTTTGATTTTGTTTTAATTGATGCAGATAAAGAAAACATAATCAAGTATTTTGATTTAATACTTCCAATGGTTTCTGTAGGAGGAATTATAGTCACAGACAATATGATATACCCAGAAAAATATCGTGAACATATGAAAAAATTTTCAAATTATTTGAAAGAGAATCCAGGTCTCAACACCATAACATCAAATATTGGAAATGGCGAAGAAATCACAATCAAAGTAAGATAATCATTTTTTTGCTGTTTTCTTGTCAGGAGATTTTTTACTAGGTTTTAATTTTTTCTCGATAGATTTTAGCTTCTTGTTTTTATCATCAATTTGTTTTTTAATTTTTTCCTGTTCAGACTTTAGTTTTTGATTTTTGATTTTTATTTGCTGTTCAATTTTATCACGCTTCTTTTTAAGGGATTCAAATAACTTTTCTTCTTTTTTAAGTTGTGTGTTTAATTTAATTTGTGATTTTAATTTGTCTTTCTCTTCTTGAGTCTTTTTTGATATTAGTTCTTTTTCTTTGGATATTGTATTGATTAAGTTTAGTCGTTCTTCTTTAGCAGAAATCAATTCTGCCTCTTGTTTTTTGAGAATTTTTTTAAGTTTTTCAGATTCTGTAAATTTTGCCTTTTCTTGATTAACTTGAGAAACAATATCTTTGTAATCTTTCTTAGTTTTTTCGAATTCTGCTTGTCTTAGTTTGATGTCGTGTGCGATTCTAGCCTGCTCTGCTAGGCGTGATTTTTGCTCCTCAGCCATTTGTGTTAGCAACATCTGTTCTTTTTGAACCTGCTTTTCAATTTCTTCTTGGTCAAGTTGTGCTTGAACTAGTTGTTTTTTTTGTTCATTGAGATCTCTTGTGATTTTAGTTTTTTCGACATCAATTTTTTTAATTATTTGTTCTCTTTCCTTTTTTACTTTAGATAATTCTTCCTTTTGAGAGATAATTTCTTGTGACAGTTTTGTTTGAGTTTCGATTCTTAGTCTTTCGTCTTTAATTTGTGATTCAAGAGAGGATTTTTCATTAGTAATTTTTTGCTCATATTCTTTTCTATGAGATATCAACTGTGTTAATTTTGAGCGCTGGTGATTTATTTCGTCGGAAATCTTTTCTTGTTGTTCAATTTTTGCCTCTTCATTTTTTATATCTGCATTTATTTCTGTTAGTTCATTAGAATTATTTTTCGGATTCCATCCCTTTGGCATACTTCCTCTAATCTCATTGTTTGGTTCAATATTAGAAACAATTTCTTTTGGAGGGGGTGAAAATACAATTTCTTTCTTTTCTTCTACAGGTTTAATTTGAGTATCTGAGTTTAATTTTGATTCAAGATAAGATACATCGGAATGATAAAGAGATTTGTTACTTTCAAGCGTGTCATAGATGTGTTGCAATCTCCCAGGATCTCCGTTTCCCGAATCAATTAGTTCTTGAATTTTTGGGAGAAGAGCATTTTCTTTTTTAACTGAATCGTCATCAATTGAAAATGAAGAATTCAACTTACTTTCTAAATAGACCTGATCTGAGCGGTACAGAGGACGGCTACTTTTCAAATATTCAAGTATATGATACAATCTGCCGGCATCACCATTGCCAGTATCAATTAATGACTCTACTTTTTGAATTGTTTCTGTCAGGGTCAGTTGTTTCAAATTGTTGTCACTCTTTTGATTATTTTTTATATAATTTGGTAAAGATAACTGTTTAAAAAAAATTCACACGTACATGAATTTTAGGTGATTAAGATCCAAAATGCAGCGCAGATTGGTATCCACGATATCATTATTCCTTGAAGTATTTCATGTTAAGATATTGTTGTTTATTAATCAGAAATAATTATCGCTAATATGAAATCAGGATTTGTAGTAATTATTATTGGAGTAGTCATGTTTGTTGCTGGACTTGTGATGTTTTATTCAATAGAACTTGGTCAAACAGATCCTGTTTTGAGATTAGTAAAAAATATTGGAACGTTCACAGGCCTTTTAGGAATGGGTGTAACGCTAGCTGGAATTTTATTAAATATAATTAGTAAAAATCAACCGCCCATCCAAGAAAATTCTGAAATCGAATAATACAGATATTTTGTTATCGAAATCATTGTTTGAGACAATAACTAAATTATAATATGTAAAAAGAAAACATTTTGGAATGTCTGAAAAAATTTGGCTGGGTGCAATTTATTTAAAAGATGAGGGAGGGTACGAGATAATCATAAAATCGTTGAAACATTATAGAAACAGATTAAAAACTATGGGCAACAGTCCAGAACTAAAAAATGCCGCTGCAATGTTCGCATCGGTATTAAATCAGCAAGCAATGAAGACAATCCCAGTAATTGATGAAACAATTAAAAAAATTCAAGACAATTTACACGATATTCAATCTATTTCTAAATTAAGTGAAGACATTCCATTTTTAGAAAAGGCCCTATCTTGTTATGAGGCAGACATTAACAAAGCAGAAGATACAGGACACGAATATTTTGTCAATCTAGTTGGAAATATGATAGAAGCAAGGAATGATCGAAATTCAATCAAAGTTGCATTACGTAAAATAAAAAAGTTTTCAGAATAATCTCACAAACCTTGCAAATACCAGTCCAAGTAAGGAGCTAACGCTTTGCATTGTTTTATTTTTTCAGATTCATCGTCAATTTGCATTATCTTTTGAATTTTACCTTGAAGATACTCAGATGTCAGTTCACTTTTAAATTCAGGCATTATTTTGTTTAAAATTTCAAGAATTTCCTCAGAAGGCGTACTCTCAAAATTCCTCATTATGCGATTGACTTGTTCTTCCAAAGTCACAAAAACTAGTTTCAAAATCCCTTTATTATTTTATACATCTAAAGAATATCGTCATCATTCCAAGTAAGACGAAATTTTCCAGTAACTCTAAACATATTGAGTTTTCCACCTTCCTTAAAGCGAAGTTTGTATGATTTGTGGGAGTCATCCTCGATATCTATACTCACACCATCTTTGACAGTCTGAAAAACAATAGGATTGTTTGAAATTTGTTTCCATTCATTCTCAGCAAAATCAAGATAGAATTTAGTGTACAGCAATCCCATAATGATTGATGTATCTACCTGAATAAATAACTAGATGAGTAGTCTATTTCAATAAATTTTTGGGTAGGATAGATCCCAAATAACTTGTAATTGCTGGAAAAAGGATTTCAGAATCACGATCATTTCTTGTTATTTCAAACACATTGTGAATTAACTGTTGAATTGTCAGATGTTCATCACGGTACAGGGTTTTCTTAGGATTTTTAGCAGCATCCAAAATTGTAAACCCATTGTCAGTCTCCAATAAATTTCTCAATAGTGAATTCACTATGTTTATTTTCTCATCAATGTCCTTGTGTGGAAAATCAGTATTCAATCTCTTGATTTGTAACTTTAAATCATGAAAAGAATTTGTCGTATTTCTTTCAACTAGATGTTGAGATTTGGACGCGTAATTATTTGAAGGCAAGTAAAATTTCATATTTGCTTTTGTTTGAACTGTGATGATCTCTTTTTCAATTAACATATCTCGTGTCTTTTCAAATGTGGTTTTGGCCATAAATTCAGGAACAATCAATTTAATCAAGGCATTGTGATGTAAATCAGGATTGTCTCGGATTATCTGAAAAACTATCCTTTCACGCTCATATGATTCTAGGTTAGGCTCATTATGACTCATTTTATCTAGGTCGACCTATATTAGGAAGGTTGTCTATAAATCAATGTCGGTAAAAATTCAGAGAAATCGCCATAGACATCAAATAGAAATTTTGAAATTCAGATTTGCATGCACATTACAAACAAAATGACGGATAAATGGAAAAATGTCCATTTATTTTTCAAAAGCCAGGCACAAATTAAATGGAGATAAATGGAGATAAAAAAAATTTGAAAAAATACCTACAAACTGCAATAAATACAGCTATTCCTGAAATGTAAGGATCTTTTCCATCAAAAATACCATCACTGCTACCGACATCTAAAATTTCTGTATCTTTGTCCGCCATTTTTTAGAATTATTTTGGAATCTTTGAGTGAAATTGATACTCCGTAACCTCGAAGAAGTTTAACGTTGTAATGATTTTTCTTGCCTTTGAGAGTCAAGCCAATGATTCTTGAATCTTTTGTGTGTCTGTAAATTGCCTGAACTTGAAAATTTTGTTGTCCCTGATCTCATAGATGTGGGAAAATGGAACATCAAATTCTTTTTCTTCCTTTGAGATTCCCGTATATCTTCCAATTACTATTACGTGGTTTTTTGAATCCAAATATTCTTCAGGAACTGCATGAAATTCCTTGAAATTTGATAACATGTTAGCAAAATAATCATTAAAGATTGCATCCAAGCCAACATATCTTCCACCGTGAGGCATTCCTTTCAGAGTGATCCATTCTAGTTTCTCATCACACAATTGCTGAATGGTTTTCATGTCTTTGTTTTTGAAAGCAAGATAGAATTTTTCTATTAGTTCTACATTGGACATGAAATTTTGTAGGATCTTTGTTTCTTAAGATTTACGACAACGCAGCATCTTTTTGTTCCCAGAACGGGGAGATACCATTTTTACTCTTTATCGATAAACTCGTTAACACCTGGTGGATCTGGTGCCAATCCCTTTCTCTTCCTAATGTCAGCAACAGCTGGTCCTAACATTGATTTTGGGACTTCGGTCCATTCCTTAAATGAGGTATTCCAAGTTGCACGTCCAGCTGTTTGGCCCCTCATCTCTTCAGATAAAGTAAATGTTTCAGAAGCTGGAATCTCACCTGTAATAATGCTTGAAGCACCTTTTTGAGACATGTCCAATACTTTGCCTCTCTTTCCAGAAAGAACAGTTGCCACATTTCCAACCAAATCAGTAGGAACACGAACTTCAATAGCTAGAGTAGGTTCTAGAACTGCAGTTCCAGCAGTAAGTAAAGCGCCCATACATGCTCTTCGGGAAGCAGGACCCAATTGAGAAAGTCCTCTATGTGCGGTATCCTCATGAGGTACAAAGTGAGTGAAGATAAACTTGCAATTCCTCATCTGTTCTTTACAGAGAGGTCCTTCTTTCATCACTTCTTCGAATCCGGAATTAATAGAATCAGTTGATTCTTGTACAAATTGCACACCTTTAGTTCCGTTAATCAAAACATTTCCACGTGAATCAAATTTCATCACTCTCTTGATTGTGTCAGTATCCCATCCGGCCTTCTTTAGAAGTTCTGCCACCATCTTTTTATCTTTCATATCGCTGATTTCTCCTGTTCTTAACATGTGAGCAATTTCAGGTTCTAGCGGCTCTACTTTCATGAAAATCTTATTGTGTCTGTTTGGAGATTTTGCCATGATTGGTTCGCAACTTCCCTTTACTGTTTCTCTATAGTTAATCAAAGGTTCAGATGTGACAATTTCACATTTTGCGTCTTGAATTCTGTGTGTTGCGACATCAAGATGTAAAACTCCCATTCCCGCAACAATTGTCTCACCACTTTCTTCATCGATTTTCACAATTAGGTTTGGATCCTCAATTGTTAGTTGTTTGAGAATTTCAACTAATTTAGGCAAATCTTTAGGATGTTTTGGTTCTATTGCAATTTGAACAACAGGCTCTGAAACATAGTGAACGCCTTCAAACATTGGAATGTCTTTAATGGAAGATAGCGTGTTTCCGGCTCTAGCTTCAGTTAGGCCAAGTAATGCAGGGATGTTTCCAGCACCAAGCTCGCCTACTTGTTCTCTTTGGTTTCCCATAAAGAAGTTAACAGATTGTACACGTCCCTCTCTTTTTGAATCTATAATGTTGATTGTTTGTCCATCTTTAATTTTACCAGAAAATAACCTCCCTATTGCTACAGGTCCCGCAGCAGGATCTAAAACCATATTCACAATCATCATAATTGTAGGACCATCATCACTACATGCAAGTAATGCTTTTCCAACGTCGGATTCCAAATCACCTTTCCAAATTTGCGGAATCCTGTATTTTACTGCCTCATGTGGGGCAGGATGATGTTTTACAACCATTCCAAGAACTGCATCAGCTAGAGGGGCTTTTTCTACGAGTTCATCTACTTTTTCGTTCTGATATGCATCAATTACATCTTTAAATGAAATTCCTTTTTCTTTCATCAAATCAAGATTGATTGCCCACCTATCCTTTGCAGAGCCAAAAGTCACACTGGCGTCCTGGATTGATACTTTCCATTTTTCCTTGTATTCAGGTTCAGCATATGTGTCAATTAATTGATTAAAGTTTGATACAACATCTGCCAATTGCTGTTGCATCTTTTCTGGCGTTAATCTTAGTTCTTTGATGAGTCTATCAACTTTATTGATAAACAAAACGGGTTTTACACGCTCTTCTAGTGCCATTCTAGTTACAGTTTCAGTTTGAGTCATAATACCTTCTACAGCATCACAGACCACAACTGCACCGTCAATTGCTCTAAGACTTCGAATCACCCTTCCACTAAAGTCGACGTGGCCAGGTGTATCAATCATGTTTATGACATATTCTTTATTGTTTTTTGTAAAGTGTAAAGTAACATTTGCCTGATAAATTGTAATTCCTCTTGCTTGTTCTTCTTTGTCAAAGTCCATTGCCAAAGCTTTTCCAGCAGCAGATGGAGCGATAATTCCAGAGTTTGCCAAAAGACTGTCACTCATGGTAGTCTTTCCATGGTCAACATGAGCGATAACACCAAAGTTTCGGATTTGATCCTTGTTCTTAATGATTTTAAGAACTTCTCCTGTTGACTTGAATTTTACCATATTCGCAGACCCTAATATTCAGCTATTAAACCTTAGCCTTAGAAAAGATCAATAGATCATTCGATTTGAAACATTACGAATATTTTCTGCCGTGACAAAATGACATTCATTCTTCTTTTTCCTTTTGGCCTCATTAAGAGAAATGAATTGTGAAAAAAATATACAGTAAACCATTTGAGAAATCTTTTCAGAGGGCATGTTTGGGTGAATGACATTGATTCCAATCTTTTGGAGATTTTGTGCCAGTTGTGTATTGTAAGAGTTTTTTGCCTCAAAAATTATTACCGTATCACCTTTTTTTGAAGAAAATAACTCCATGTGAGAGAATTGTTCTATTCGGCAATAGTGCGAATCATAGCCTAAAATTTCATAAAATTTTGCAGCGCAATACATAGCTAAAGGAAAGGTATAGAAATTTCCTAAAACAAAAAGTCTTTTTGAGATTTTTGCTTTTTTTGCATCAGATTTTGCTTTAAGAAATAATACATTATTTTTTGGAATAGTTATTTTTCTTACGAGAGAAACACATGTGAGGGCACTTTCTAAAAAAGATATGCTTCCAGCGGTAAAGACACCATGGTTTCCAGCAGTAAGCAGAATGGTTTCATTAGATGTTTTTGCCAATTTGCTTTTAGGTTGAGAGGTTATCGCAGTTGTTTTTTTTGCAATTTTTGCAACTCTAATGTTAGTAATAGTATTTCCAGATATAGATACAAAATAGACATGTTTTGATTTTACTAATTCTCTATTTGAATACAAATCTAACGGGTCCATTGCTTTTACAAGACCGTTTGAAAATGACTCGGCTAACATTGCAGATGCAAAAGAATCACCACTGCCAGAAAACAGTATGTTTTTTTGGAGGTTTTGAGATATTGGATTTTGTTTTTGGAATGATTTTAAAAAATCTAATTCAAGTTCTATGTCTTTCTCATATGCTACAATTGAATTCATAATATCAAGATATTTCAGATGTATATTAGAAAAACGATTCAAGATAGATTTTAGTATTTATTACGAGAATTTAGGAAATAAATATGGAAATTTCTGTAGGACATACTCCTGATTCGGATGACGCATTCATGTTTTATGGAATGTTTACAGGCAAAGTTCCATCTCCAGATTTTAAAGTGAATCATGTAATTGAAGATATTGAGAAACTAAATCGTAAAGCTACAGATCCAGAACTTGATGTCACAGCAGTTTCAGTGCATGCATGTGCATACATACCAGGATATACAATTTTGAGAAGTGGCGGAAGTTTTGGAATAGGGTATGGGCCAATTGTTACAGCTAGAGAACAAAAATCAATTGACGAACTAAAGAAATGCAAAATTGCAATTCCGGGAAAAATGACATCTGCATTTTTACTACTTCAGCTAATGATTGGGAAATTCGATTTTGTGGAAATGAATTTCAGTGATATTCCTGAAGCAGTGAAAACAGGAAAAGTCGATGCAGGGCTAGTAATTCACGAAACCCAATTATCATACGCACAAGAAGGAAATGTCAAGATTTTAGATGTTGGAGAATGGTGGGATAAGACGACAGATGGTCTGCCTGTGCCTCTCGGAATCAATGTTATGAGAACAGATTTGGGCATGGATACAATTGTAAAGTTTGACAAATATCTGCAATCATCGATTGAATTTGGTTTGAAGAATTTTGATGACGCATTAGAATACGCGATGCAGTATTCCAGAGGAAAGAAACGAGACTTGATTGAAAAGTTTGTAAAAATGTATGTCAATCAGGTCACAGTCAATATGGGGGATCCAGGTGAAAAATCAATTAGAAAACTCTTTGAAATGGCAAAAGAGAAAAAATTAGTTCCAAATTTTCAGATAAGCATAGCCACCAAGTAATTATAGAACAAAAAAAATTTCAAAATATGGGAGACGGAATTGGTGGTGCCGTGATTGGAATTCTAACAAACAATGCATTTGAACTACTTGTAAGTCACACAAGAAAAGATAATCAGGAAGAATATGGTAAAACAGAAAAAATTATGATTGCAAAAGTGGATGATCCTGAACAACCACAATATGGCGAAACAACCAAAGAAGATTTAGAACGTGCATTGAAAGGAAAATTTGTCTCATGTAATGTACAATACAGAGATTCAAAGACAGATGTTCTTGTGTGCAATGTTTTTGTTCAAAAACCACCTGAGGGATTTTAATTACTAAATTTTGATAAAACTCTTTTTAATATTTCAGATGCTTTATTAGATTAAAAAAACAAAGTTACAATATGAAGATATGTAAAAAATGCGATGTGGAGATGGAAATTGTAAATCCACAAGAAAAAAGAAGAGGCAATGAGCAAAAAAACATGCAGTCAGAATACTATTGCCCAAAATGCAACCATTTTTAGCATTAATAAATTTGATACTAGAACAACACGCTTAAGTTAACAATTTTAGTATAAAAATAGTAATTTGAGTTTGATTTGTAAAAGATGTGATATCGAATTTCATGGGAGAACAGATAGAGAATTAATTTGTGAGTCATGTAATGCTCAGTTGGAATTACTAGACAAAGAGAGAAAAGCAAATGATGAAAGGATTAGGAAGCTTGAAGAACACAAGAAATCAGAATTGGAAAATCCGACATCAGAAGAGACTATGAAAAGGATAGAGCGCAATTTGCAAATAGAGTATAAAAAACGTGAGGGAATAATTAAAACGATCAAATCCAAAGATAGGTTCTAAAATTATTTTTAAAATAATATAAGAAATTCAAATGAATTGGTCAAAAATTTTGAAACAAGAAAATGCCTAATATATGATGAAATATCATCTATTATCGATGATTCTGGTAGACAAGAAAATACTTGCAGGAGGTCTTGCGATGATTATTGTCGGAGTCATCCTTGTAGTAAATATTAGTGCAACAATGCCCGCAGGCCAAGCAGGAATGACAGAAGAAGAAGTAGTTGATTTGCTTATTGCCCAACAAGAAAATCAAGACTATAACACATTAGCAGGAATCTTAATCGGGGTAGGATTTTTGTTGGTATTGATTAGTTTTGGAGCTAGAAGAAAGAAAGACAGTGCAAAAAGAAAGGAGAAAAAGCCTGCCGAATAATCGAAAAACTATTTTCGATATAATTCAAATTTCTTTTTACAATTACCACAAAATCGTTGTTTAGTTTTTCTACTTTCAGTTCCCAACGGTGAACCACACCTATCACATTTCTCTTTAATCATTTTAGGTTCTTAAATCCCTGTAGGATGTTCTCATCTTTTCATTGAAAGGAAACAGTAGTATAAGTAATTAATCATTTATCAAAATGTACCATTAAAAAATACACATGTCAGGATCGAATGTTTTTGAAATAAGATAAAAAAATAGAGTTATTCCTTATAATGGACTAACAATGCACTATCCATTACAGGTAAAACTGCAATAATGTTTTCGCCTTTTTGGGATAGAAATTCATTTACTACATCTTGAAGGTAAATTCCTTCAGATAGCTGTTTCGATTCAAAATAGCGGATTTTGTGAATCATCATAAATTAGTGTGAACTTGGAGGTATTAACAATTTAAAAAAAGAACCTCCCAGATACGGTTCTGGGAATTGATCAAACATGCATGTAAAAAAATAATTTCAGAGATTTTGTGAAAATTATCACCATAAATTCAGAATTAGTTTCCTAATATACTAGATAGGGATACATAAAACATGAAATATTGCCATGATTGCTTAACTCCAATCAATCGAAATTCATCAGAAGAGTATTGTAGTTTTTGTAAACGTGATAGAGCAGATAAAATAATCAACCCTACACCGTAAACTCTTCAATTTATCATAGAAGATATAATTATGTAAAAAATCATTATAAAATAATCTTGATTCAGGCTGAAATTTCCATATATCCGATGGCCACAAAGACTACAAGTGCAAGTTTTTACATTGCAAAGGCAATCGAATCAATTCAGAATATTGAGAATTTAAGATATCAAGTGAATCCTATGGGAACAATTTTGGAATCAGACAACATCGATGTAATTAATAGTGCTACAAAAACAATGATGGAAGTAGTTCATAATCTTGGAATTGCAAGAGTCGAAGTTGTGATAAAAATTGATTCAAGAAGAGACAAACAGATTAGAATGGAAGAAAAATTAGAATCTATAAAAAAGCAAATGACTTAGAATTCTTGCAATATTCCAAAATGAGTATTTCTCTGTGCAGGGGATCGTCCAATTTCTTTTACCATAGTTGCCAGTTCTTCAATGGATGACGCAGTAGGTTTTCCTGCAGCACGATAGATTTCCTCAGAAAATGCAGTTCCAACTAAATCGCTTCCTCCATTTGACAATGCAACTTGAGCAAGCTTCTTTCCATATGCAACCCAATAAACAGAGATATTATTTAGAACATTTGCAAGCATTAATCTGGACAATGCTATTATCTTCAAATCATATAATGATGAACATTCATTATTGACTAGATGCTGTTGCTCTAATTCAGTATTATCCAAACTAAACTTTAACGGAATTAATGTAATGAATCCTTTGGTCTTTTTTTGTAATTCGCGAATTTTAATTAAATGATCAATGATGTGTTCTGGTTTTTCTATATGTCCGTATAGCATTGTGACATTACTTTGAATTCCCATATTATGTGCCTCTTCAATTACATCAAGCCATTGTTGCCCAGTGCATTTTCCCCTTACAATCTTATCCCGGATGTCAGGATGGAATAGTTCTGCTCCTCCACCAGGCATTGAATCAAGCCCGGCATCCTTGAGACGGGATAGAATTTCTTTCGTAGAATTTTTAGTTAATTTGGATAAAAAGAAAATCTCAGCTGCTGTAAGTGCTTTGATGTTTAATTGAGGATGATTTTTTTTGATAACTTTCATCATATCTTCATAATATTCCAGCGGGAGTGTCGGATGAAATCCCCCTACAATATGAACTTCAGTTGCGCCCATCTGTTTTGCAATGCCGACGCGTTGTTCGATTTCTTGAGAAGTTAGAGTATATGCATCATCAGCACCATCTTTTCGATAAAAGGCACACATCTGACAGCTTGCAGCACACACATTGGTATAGTTCATGTAGTAAGATGCCGCAAAAGTAACGGTATCTCCAACTAGTTTTTTTCGCGAATTATCTGCAACGGCGGCAAGAATGTGTTGGTTGTCATAATTCATCAGTTCAAGACCGTCTTTATAGGACAATTCTTCCCCGGCTATTGCACGATCTAATGCTTGAGAATCCCCAACTAGTTGCTCTAACATATTATTTCATGTTCTCATCATGATATATTCCTTATAGTCTCAAAAGATAAGTAATCCAAACTAATATGATCTGCATGGTACTTCCGTTAGTTGATGAGCACAAACCAAAATGTTACTTGTGTCATGAAGGATTCGAAAACATTGAAAAGTTAAGAGAGCATCAAAAATTAAAGCACAAAGAATTCTCAGAATCACACGAAAATAACATCAAGAGACAGCCAGCACCCGGCGATGTTACTGTGTTTTAGATTTCTTCTTTATTGATTTTAGCAAATCTTGAGCAAATTCTTTTGAGATATTTGCCAAATCATAATCTTTGTCAATAGATAGTGCTTTTTTGAAATGCTTTATCGCATCTTGTAATTCTCCAATTTCCCCTAATGAGAGACCTTTGTAGGCAAGGGCCATTGCACATTTTTTATCAATTTTTAGAGCCACATCATAACATCCTATTGCCTCAAGATACTTTTGATCTGAATGCAATGCAGTTCCTTTATTCAGTATTGCATCAAGAAAATTAGGGGAAATTGCAAGGGCTTTATCATATGTTCGGATTGCTTGTTTTATTCGACCCATGTTTTGGAGGGTCACTCCCTTGTCTACTAGGGCATTAATATTATCAGGTTCTTCCCTGAGTACTAAATCATATAATCTAAGTGCATCATCAAAATTCTCCTCATCTGCAAACTCAAAGGCTTGGTCTAGCATCTTATCTACTTTATCACTCATAATCTTTGATAACATTTTGTTAATAATATAGATTAACTAAAAGTAAACTATGTTTTCACTTTATCAATCATGAAACTATGATTTTTGTATCTTTAGCCAATAAAACAACATGGCTTCAATGTTAAGAATTGACTTCAAATAAGATGAAATCAACTAGTGATTTGTTTATCCGCTTAGCAGATTTCACAATTCTCATGAGTTACAACAATGGAATTCAAGACGATTATGACGGATTCGATGATGATGACAGCGATTCAGAGTCAGATTATGACTTTGAGGATTAATCCATAATCCTCCCGATTTCTTTTTATAATATTGGGAAAGAACATCACGAGAGGGTAGCGTAAAATCATGAGGCATGTTTATCTCGCGGGTCAATTTCCAAGGATTTGTTAAAGCATTCCATAGATTCCTCGTATCTACCTAAACTTCGAAGTGCAACGCCTTTGTAGTTCCAAAGATCAGGATCATTTTGATTCAAAAGAAGAGCCTGCTCAAAAAAACCCAAGGCTTCATCAAACTTTCCATCATCCATTAATGATTGCCCTTTTTCAACAAGATCCTGGATTTGACTCATGAATTACAATGAATTTCGATTGTATTAAATCTGAAACCAACCATAGCAAGGAAAAATAAAAAAACTGAACAAATTTACATGTATTGAGTGAAAATTTAAATAAATTTTTCACTATAAATAATCATGAATTTAGACAGTACAGATGAAAAAATTCTCAAAAATTTAATGATGGATGCAAGGCAATCAGCAAGACAGCTTGCATTGAAATTAGGTATGTCAACTGTCACAGTGCTATCTAGAATCAAAAAATTAGAAAAAGAGAAGATTATCAAAGGATATACTGCAATTATTGATCATGAAAAAATAGGATATTCCCTAACTGCAATTATTGAGATTTTGGCAAAAAACGATAAAATTGTAGACATGGAAGAAGAGATATCAAAATTTGAAAACGTGTGTGGGGTATATGACATTACAGGTTCAACAGATACAATAATCATTGCAAAATTCAAAGAAAGGAATGAATTGAGCAAGTTTGTAAAGGGCCTTGCAACCATTCCAAATGTGGAAAATACAATCACTCATGTTGTTCTGAATACAGCAAAAGAAGATTTTCGACTAACGTAGGAAAAATGAACCGAATCAATGTTTTTGTAATTTTATTGATTGTTTTTGGAACATTGCAAACAGCATATCCACAATCAAACAATCTAGATATGGAATTAGAAGTCACAGATGAGGAGAAAATTATTCTTTTTTCTGGTTTTGCAATTGCAGTGATTGCAATCTTTATGTTTTTAGCAAGAGACATCATACTTCGGAAAAAAACATCTTATGATAAAGAAGAACATGAATCAAAAAATGAGAAAACTTATGAAAAATATCATTCTGACTGGGGAGATGATTATGAAGAGTTAGGAACAAGAAAAAATAGTAAAGAGGATAGAGAATTTAGGGATGCCGTATTGAATAATGAACTTCCAAACTATTATAAAATTTTAGGATTATCAAAAGACGCCACACAAGAAGAGATAAAAAAGAATTTCAGGGAACTTGCAAAAAAAAACCATCCAGATAAAACAAAAGAAGATTCTGAGAAACAAATGATGGAATTAAACAAGGCATACGAAGTACTTTCAGATAAAGAAAATAAAGAGAAATATGATAGGTATCTTACAGACTAGACAGAATTTAGTTTGATTATAATCATACTAAGTTCAATTGAATTTGGAGTCTGAACACTGTTTGTAAGATTTGTAAATATTTCTAGATTTTGAGATTTTCCTTCAGATTCAATTTCAGTCGTAATTTGAAGTTCACCAAATTCTGTATTAGGTCCTAACATCTTTTTTGTCAATAAAGGAACTATTGAAAGATCTTCAACAACGCCTTTCATCTTATAGGCAAATGTATCAGAAAAATAAACCCCCCCACGAGTAGTAGGCTCATTTACAGGTATTGGGGAATTGGTAATCGAGACATTAATCATAGGATATGAAACACCGTTTAGATTTAGACTGTATTTGGGGGTATTGTTCTCAATGAATAACATCAGAGATTCAAGTAAATTATGATTGACAGACATTAGAAAACATCTAATTCATAATTCTATTGAGTGTTTCGAGAAATTCTCAATTATAGATTTTTACTGGAATTATTTAGAAAATGGTCATTTTGATACTGACCAGTAGATCATCTTTAAAAACAGGAATTACATTCTTGTGTTATTGCAGCAATTTGCAAACACCCATTCAATGAGAAACGAAATTCTTAATCTGATGGTGGAAAAAGGCATAGAAGATGATTGCTATGTAGAGATGTTAGACTATACAATTGACTTGTTTGAAAGTCAAGGATTAGGAATTGATTATTACGGATACCACAATATCATTCATGAATTAGAAGTCACATATTTTGCACTTTTGGCCTCAATTCAAGATAAAGTGGAAATTACAGATACGGACATAAAATATCTTTACGTAGCAGCGTTATTTCATGATTTTGATCCTCAAAAAAATGTAGACAAACCTCATGAAGAAAGTGTTTTAAAATTTATTTCAATGGATAAAAAATTGCAGCAATTAATTGATGAAGCAAAAATCGATTTAGAAATTATCAAAGTTTTGATTTTGAGAACAACATACCCATGGAGTGGAAAACTTAAACAGAATGCCGAAGAACAAATCAAACAATGTTTTGAAAATTCAGATTTGACAAGAAACAATCTACCATACCAAGAACACATTATGGAAATGGGATGGTATCTCTCAGTAGTTGATAGAATTTGTGGTTATGCATTAGGTGATTTTTCAAAAGCAATGGAGATGGCAAAAATGAATGCACATGCATTAGCATGGAGACCTTCATTAATTGTTAGAAGTTCAGTGGCATATTTTGAAGAATTACTAAATAAAGAAACAGATATGGCAAAAACAATTCTAAAAATACTCCCAAAAGAAATGAGAAAGAATTTTTTCGGATCAGTTCTTGCATTCATGAAACTAAGACAACAAGAAATCACAATTCAAGCAGATTGTTCTTATGAAAATGTCAAGTTAATTCCAACCATAGAATGTATGAGTACAAGGAACGATCCAAAATTCATCAAATCACTTTACGACATATTTGTGCAACTTCCAAAACCACTACAATTTCTAAAAGATGATTTTGAGAAATCGGTAAGAGATCCTGAAACAATTCTTAACACGCTTAGATTAAATAATAAAAATGGAGAGATCATAGGATATTCAAAAGGAGGACCGCTTGAAAGATACCAACTACGAGAAGAAATCAGAGACGAGAATTACGGTTTAAGAAATACAGTATTTTTAGAACCTTTGGCATTAAAGATGGGGTATTGGGGACTCAAGGGAGGAAGTGAGATGAGACACATGTTTATCATGCAGTCTCATTCCATGAAATACAAGTTTTTGACAAGTTTTGCATTACGAGATGTCATCAGAGCAAGAGTAGATAAAGAGCAGGCAGAATTTGTCACATTGTTTGATCCAGAACGATGGGATTACTATAGAATCGCAATTTAGATTCCATACTTGAAAAAATCCATCTACGAATCATTACAAACATCCATAGCAGGAAAGGTGTGTACACAAAAGGAAATTAGGAATTTTTACTCAGTGGACTCTAGCTTATATCAAATAATTCCAAGCGTGGTAATAGTTCCAAAAAATGAAAAAGACATCATGAGTGCAATCAAGATTGCAAAAAAATTCAAATCATCAGTCACAGTGCGTGGAGCAGGGACTGGGCTTGTTGGGAGTGCCCTAAACAACGGAATTATTTTAGATATGAAAAATTTCAATTCAATAAAAATTACCAAAAACTATGCAATAGTAGGTCCAGGAGTTATCAAAGGAGAATTAGATAAAAAATTAGAAATTCATGATAAATTTTTTCCTCCAAATCCTTCAATTGGTTCTTTTTGTACAGTTGGCGGAATGATTGGAAATAATTCTAGTGGAAGTAAGAGTCTAAAATATGGAAGTGTAATTGACAATGTCGCAGAGATTATTTTCATTGATGGAAATGGAAAGAAAGTATCACTTCCAAAAGATAAAAAAGTTTCAAAAAAGATACTAGAATTTTCAAAAAAAATAAAAATTGAAAAGTTTCCAAATGTCACTAAAAATTCTTCTGGATATAGAATTGACAAAATAAGATCAATTACAGATGCCCATAAACTAGTCATAGGTTCTGAAGGAACATTAGGAATTGTGTTATCAATAAAACTCAAAATAAGAGACAATCCAGAAAAGAAGATCCTTTTCATTATTGAATTTAAATCAATCATAGATGCATCAAGAAATTGTTTAGAAATTAACAAAACAATGCCATCAGCAATAGAATTTGTAGACAGAACAACTCTCAATCAAATTAATTTTAAATTTTCTCAAGATACTCAATGTCTACTTTTTGTTGAATATGATGAAGATGTAGATAGGAGTGAAAAAAAACTAAAATCAATAATCACAGGAAAAATTGTTAAAAAACTAAAAAAAGATTTAGAAATTAACGAGTGGTGGAGATACAGGGATTTATCATTGCACTATAGTTTAAAATCCATTAAAAAAGAAAAAAGAATACCACATGTTATTGAAGACGCAGCAGTTCCTTTAGAGAATTTACCGGAAATTTTTAAAATTCTAAAAAAAATAAATAAAAAGTTTAAAACAAAAACTATTGTATACGGTCATGCAGGCAATGGGAACATACATGTCAGATTAATTTCGGACAGAAGTAAATTTACGACAATTAAGAAGATAGCAACACTGTATTTTGATGAGATATTCAAACTAGGCGGAACCATCACAGCAGAGCATGGAGATGGTCTTGCACGCTCAGAATTTATAAAAAAACAGTACGGAAAAGACAACTATCAAATTTTCAAAGAAATTAAACAATTTTTTGATCCAAAAAACATTCTTAATCCAGGAAAAATAATCACATCAAAAAGCACCATAATTGACAATTTAGAAAAATTCTAAACCCTTCACAAATCATCCGATCAAAATAGTGTAGAAACGCTTTATTAACTAAAAAGGAAGCAAAAACGCGTGATAGTGAGAATATTTAGTGCACTAGTAATGATTGTGTTTTTAGTCACATTCTCTTCTGCGTTTGCATTGAGTGAATTAGAAAGAGCCACAATGAATGATCCAAGATTGGAAAATGCATTTGGACAACCGGTAGATGACAATGTTAATGTGAATCAACAAATACAGATTTCTGCAGACATCATAAATAATCAAGAAAAATCTCAAAATTTTGTTTATCTTGTACAGATAAAAAATGAAAATGATTTCATTGTATCATTAGGTTGGATTAGTGGACAGTTAACACCAAATCAAAAACTCAATCCATCATTATCATGGACTCCAAACGATTCTGGCGAATTTGTAGCAGAGATTTTTGTTTGGGAAGGTTTGGTAAATCATAGTGCATTGACAAATTATTCAAAAATAGACATATTCGTAAGTTAAAAAAAAATAAAAGAGATTTTAAAAAATAATGACTTTATAAGAAATTTGAATGATTTGTTCCTAAATTTATCTAAGTTTGCGTTACGAAAAAAATTGTTTTGGAACAGTAAAATTAAGATCTGAGGTTTGCCTCTTAGTAAAAAAAGTTCAACAAGTTCTTCCTAATAGAACCTCGAGCCTAATTCAATCATGACAATAGGATATTGTGTAAAGTGCCGAGATAAACGAGATATCAATGGCGCAAAACCATACACCATGAAAAATGGAAAACCTGCAATAAAGGGCACCTGCCCAACTTGTAGTACAACCATTTTCAGAATAGGCAGAGGATAAATTTCTCACTAAAGAAATTCAGTACTGCCATTCATCGGTAAGGCCATTCCAAAGCGATCGCATTGGGGATGGATCTTTTTCTATTTCTTCAACAATTCGGTTTTTCAATACAAAAAAGAAATTCTCCAAAGCGTCAACTCCCCCGTCTGCATATAGTTCATGTCCGATCTCAGTGATTCTTTTATGTTTTTCAGGAATCTCAGAAGACTCTGGATTTTGAAGGCAGAAGGTCATCAAATCAATTAATTCTTCTTCCAACATAAAGTCCATGCATAAATGTGGCTTTGTCAGCTCAATTTACAGTTTATGAATTATCACAAGTGATAATTTTAAGAAAGAAACAATTTAGAATAGCATCCCAATAGATAATTCATGGATTCATCAGATATTGTCGATGATGTTAATGCTCTATTGAAATTAGGTGTGGGTGACGCATATAGATTAGAACACATCAAACAGGGGTATATCGAAAACAAGACTATCTGGGTAACTGATCAAAATTACCTTCAACGTATGAAGGAGAAATATCTCATAAAACAACAATCAGACAAGAATGCAGATACGGATGAAACCATTGATGTGGATCTCAAAAATAGGGAAACGATTCATTGTTGGAAATGCGGTAAAAAAACTCCATTGGAGGCAAATTTTTGCATGATTTGCGGCTCATCATTATTTGAGGTAGGATCAAATCATAATCAGAAAGAAAAAACATCCAATTCTATGAATCAAATGAAAGGCAAAAGTTTGAAATTACCCATCATAATAGGAATTCCAGTTTTAATTTTAATTGTTCTTGGTGGGGCGTACAGCCAAGGAGTTTTTGATAACACATTTGAAAGATATGACACGGCAGATTCCAAAAAGGATGATTTAACTTCCAAAAATACCATCCCCAAAGGGTCATCAGTAAATACAGTAACTGATTCAAAATGTGGGAAAGGGACAGTTTTTGATGTTGAAACAAATTCATGTGTTTTGGATAATGGGGTTTCCCAGGATATAGTAAATTCAAAATGTGGGAAAGGGACAGTTTTTGATGTTGAAACAAATTCATGTGTTTTGGATAAATAAATTAACTAACATAATCCACAGATAAATTTTTTAATTCTAAATTATTTTTCTGATGGGAATTGATCATTTATAATTTTTTTAAGAGTATCCATGCTGTAAGGTTTTGAGAGGACAGGAACATGCATACTAGTCAATCGACCAAAAGTGTCAGTCGTTGTATCAGCAGTCACTGCAATAATTTTAGCAGTTTCAGAAATTTTTTGAATACCATCTATTGCATAAAATCCATCATATTTTGGCATCCTCATATCTAAAAATACAATATCTGGTTTTGAAGAATCAAAAAGTTCAATTGCTTCTTTTCCATTTTCACCAATACCAATTACTTCTAAACCACAAATTTCAACCATTTGAGACAGCAATAATTGATGACTTTTCATATCGTCGATTATAATACAAGTGTATTTCATCTCAGCATCAGACATAGAATTACTATTACTCACACGTGATTTTAATCTTGATTAGATTAAAAATGATTTCTGCTCAACATGAACAGAGTTTTTTGAATATTTTCTATATCTTGTTTGTTTGTGTGGAATTACAAACATTATCTTTTAGGGAGTTAATTGGAATAAAACACATGAGAAAAATCTATTTCTATGAATCAAATCCAGAGTCCAAAATATGGGAAAAGACAATTGAAAATGTAGAAGGCAAAATCATAGTTGAAACACCTTGGAAAATTTGTGAGACACAAAACTGAGATACTCAAAAAAGCACGTATAAACAACTAGACCAAGGCAACCCCAATTTTGGATGCATATGAAATTGAGATAAACCTGATTTATTCTGAAAAAAACACATCAGTCAACATTCGTTTAATGATAGTAATGTCAAATGGCTTATAGATCACTGCTGTAACTTTTAATGTATTCATAAGATAGGATTCACCAGCCATTAGATCACCGGTTACAACGACAATTTTAGCATCAGGATTATTTTTTAATATATTTTTAATTGCATAAAATCCATCAAATTTAGGCATAATCAAATTAACAAAAATCAAATCAGGTTTATGTTTTTCATACATAACAACTGCATCTTTGCCATTATTACCAGTAACAACAACATCAAGACCAATCATGTCCAGCACCTCACAGAAAACACTTATTGTTTCAGGATCATCATCAATCACAATACAGCTAACCATTTTTTATTTTCATAACATCATACTATATAAGATAATGTCTAAATCAAATGAGAGATCATTCGCCTACAAATTCTCCCCACTGTCTTCCAAGTTTGGAAATTACACGAAAAGCCAACCTATCTATATTGACATTAGATTCTGCAACCAACATTATCACCTTATCAAAAATTGGAAAACTCATTATTACCACATGCTCTCTACGGGAAGCAGAATATTTCACATGGCCTAATTCATTATCAAATTTTTTTCTCTTTGATACCCTAGATGCCAATTCTGTACAAACGGATTGCAGTTGTTCTTCAGACAACCTAACAGTCATGCCAGGTTTTTTACCTCCTGCCAATATCATTCCAGATTCATCTAACAGTGCAGCATAACGTATTTCGTCATCATCAAGAATATCTTGACATTTTAACTCATATTCAGAAAGATCTAATTTTTTTTCAGGCACAATACTTGTAATGCAAGAATTACTATATTTTTCCAAACTGTTTTTACCCTTTGACATTAATTGTCAAATTATCTGAATCAAATTTTGGCTTTTCATCTCTTAGTTTGTTGGCAATCAATACTGTCAATACCATAAAAATACTAAATCGTCGAGATATATCTTTACTAGTTTGTTCAAATTGTACCTACAAAATTAGGTGGATTTCAAGATTAATTATAAAAAAACTATTTTAAAAATTTTAAAAACATTATCTTCATAAAATACAATTTAAAAAAAGAGAATTATTTTAGACGTTTGTATATTTCTTTGAATTCTAGAGACAAATTATACGAGATGTTTAGGAGATGAGCCAATTGATTCATAGATGTTTTTTCATGTCCCAATTGTCTAAGAATAGTGAGTGCTTTTTGTGGAGAATTAATACTTAATGGGCTTCGACCAGACCATGTTTTAAAGGCAGATTCTACATCCAAAGAAAAATTCAAAACAAATTCTTTCCAATTGGGCATAGATTTCAATGCTTTTTCATTCAGCAATACGTGTGACAATTCACGAAATTCATTTTTCCTATCAGCATATAACATGCTAAGAGCCTGCTGGATTTTTTCTTCTTTGTATTCCTCTGCATTCAACATATACATTCCTGAAATACTCATACTGGATTATACTCATGATCAAAGATAAACCCAGTAGATGATTCTCTTAAAAACTGTTAAAAAAATCAAAAAAAAATTAACATGTGTAAAGAATTCTAAAAAACAAGAGGAAGGGATTTTTCTTTAGAAGAATTTGCTCAAATTAGAAAATTCACACAGGAAGTTCAGAGAATCGATTTCCAACATAATCCCAGTTTACGACATTCCACCAAGCTTGTACATAATCAGGTCTCTTGTTTTGATATTTTAGATAATATGCATGTTCCCAGACATCTAATCCTAAAAGAGGTGTTTTTTGGACCGTCCACGGACTATCTTGATTTTGAGTGGTTATGATCTCAATTTTATTATAAGTTTGATTAAAAACTAACCAACACCACCCACTTCCTTGAATCGCAATAGCTTTTTCTGAAAAAATTTTCTTGAAATTTTCAAAACTATCAAAATACACATCAATTGCATCCTCTAATTTTCCATTAGGTTTATCTTCACCATCAGGAGTCATAGTTTCCCAGAACAATCTATGATTTTCAAATCCCCCACCAAAGAAATTGATTGCGCTTCGTCCAGACTCAGGAATTGATGTGAGTTCAGAAAGAATTGACGAAATGTATTTGGGATGAGATGCACCTCCAATTTCTTCAAGAGATTTGTTTAATCCATCAACATAAGATTGGTGATGTTTTTGATGATGAATTTTCATGGTTTCTGTATCAATAAATGGTTCTAGTTCATCATAACCATAAGGCAATCTAGGAAGTTCATATCGGACCACGTTTCAAGGTTCAATAATCCACATATATTCTTCAAGAACAAAAATCAATTGGAAAGAATGATTAATCTTGGAAAGGAGAGCAAGATATGCGAAAATTAGGTACCATAGATTTAGAAATTTTGGATTTGGCAATGAAGGCAAATGGAACATTTAATGAAAATAATCTTGAGAAATCAGAATTAAAGAGATTAGGCGTAGGAAAAATTCTTGATTCGTTAGCATCTCTAAAAGATAGAAAATTCTTATCACTAAATAGCGACGGTTCATTTTCCATAACCAATCTTGCAAAAGAAATTCTTTGGAGCAACAACATACCAACATGGGCAAAAATTTTAAGACTACTTCAAATAAAATCATGCAGCATAAAACAGATTAGAGATATTCTTTCTATAAGAGAAGATGAAATTTTAGAAAATTTGGAAAAACTAAGAAAGAACCAATTTGTGCTAATGTCTCCACAAAGACAAGAAGATAAAATTATTAAAATTTACGAAATAATGTCTGAAGGAATTGAAGAGATCGATAAAACAGAAGAATGTGGTTTTGAGAACACAGTATTTTCCGGTCCAACTCATGAAATTGAAATCATAAGTATAATTGATGAGATTTCTAAAAATATCCAAGATTCCAAATTAGAGCAATCCGAGAAACAAAGTATTTTAGAAAAACTATCTAAATTAAAGAACAAACTAGAGATTTAATTATTTAGAACGAATCTTGTCTTGAATTTGTGCCAAAATGAGTTCTGCTTTGTCTTTATTTTCATAGTTATCGGTGGATTCATCCATAATTTCATCAATCTCATAGCTTTTATCCACTAAGATATTTGCAACGTGATCATCCAGAGTTCCTGCACCAATCAAATAATATGCAAACACCGTATTTTTCTGACCAATTCTGTGAAGCCTATCTTCTGCTTGTCTATGAATTGCAGGACTCCAATCAAGTTCTGCAAAAATTACATATTTTGCTCGAGTTAAATTAATACCCACATTTCCTGCGCGAATTCCAGCAATCATGAGTTTTGACTCACCCTTTTGGAATTTGTCTATTTGATCCTGTCTTAGTGTATCAGACTGTCCACCAATTATTGAAACAGGGGAAAATTCTTCTAGGCTTTCATTTAGTAATTTATGAATTACTTTGTGATGACAAAATACTACAACACTTTCTTCTATTTCCATAATATTTTTTACAAAATTAATCACATGAGGTAGTTTAGCAAGTCCCGCAATCTGTCTTTCACTTTGAATAGCTCTATGATATGATGCAGATTTTGAAAATTCAGTTTCTGCAACTTTTTGTTCATCTTCAAGTTTTTTCCAGATTTTATCAAGTTCTTCAAGATAGTAATCCGTATCAGCTGCTATTACTTCCTTGTAACGAACTTTATCTTTTAGCTCTTTTAACACGTCAGATTTCTTTCTTCTTAACATGACATGTTTTTGTAATTCATTTCTAAGAGATGCACGTTTGTTTTCTAATACGATGGCCTTACCTTTTTCATTAACATAGCAAAAGTATTCACAAAATTCTTTAAAGCTTCCAAGTAGCCCAGGTTTTATTATATCAATGATAGGCCAAATTTCTGAACCTCTATTGTAAATAGGAGTGCCAGATAATCCAATTCTATACAATATGGTAGGAAGCGCAGCAAGTTTTTTCACGGCTTTATATTTTTGAGTGGTTTTCGATCTTAAATTATGAACTTCATCACAAACTATGGTTCTGAGTCCAACTTTCATCAGATCCTCAGACCTCTTTAAGAGCAGTTCATAATTGATAATGTAAATATCAGTTTTTGGCAGCTCTTCAGATTTTCCAGTTCGAATAATTGTAACACTGGGAGATTCAGTCTCAATAATTCTTCCGTTTCGACTTTTTTTCTTTAAGAATTTTTCAATCTCTCTTTCCCAATTGTTTAATGTGACCAATGGAGCCACAACGAGAACAGGAAAGGTTTGTTTTTCAGTAGACACATAAGATAATGTCTGAACAGTTTTTCCCAACCCCATTTCATCAGCTAACAATGCATTACCAGAAGATTTGAGTAAAAAGTCCAACCCCTCCTTTTGAAAATTTAAAAGCTTTCCACGGAACTGTTCTCCAGATTTTGCTCGTTTTAATTTGTGTTTGATTGGAGGAAGTGTAGGCTTAGGGGCATAAGTTTTTACAATTTTTCTTTGCCAAATCGATTTTGACAAAATTTCTAGCGGGTATCTATCCATTATGAGTTTTAATTGTTTTACACTCTCAGTGCTGTCAGGAATAATTACTTCGTTGATGTTTTCCCCATACCATGCTTCAGGAACCAGTCTTGAGATCATATTGACCGCACGATCACCAGTAATTTTCCAGCACCAGATTTTAGAATATTTGTCAAGAACATATTCTAATGTTCCAATGTTTTCCATGGATGTTTCCATAATTTGTCGATAGAAAGTTTTTTTGCCTTATGAATCTTCATATTTTGGACGATCACTGAAGAAATCACCTCTGATCTAAAAGAGTTAAAATATGATATAGATCTTAGTATATGGCAAAAAATGGATTTTGAGACATATAGGCTCAAAATTGCACGATTTTGCCAAAAAATCAAGGCACATAAATTCAATTCATAGAGAATAAGATTAAGATTTACCGAGTTTTAAGATAATCACGATTTTAGTAAAACATGAATTCGTCAAAAACTCGAAGATTGTTTCAAAAAGAAGGATATTGAATACGGGCATGAATTGTTTATAGAAATTTTATAGAAGATGGAAAAATTCAAAATACAAAAAATTACAAATCTACTCAAGAAAGGGCATGAACAGAAAATTTTGAAACATGAAATAACATAACAGTAGATCATTTGGCAACGATAAGATCTTTAAACACGTAAAAATATGAAATAGGAAAAATAGAATTTGTAATTAGAACATAGATTTAAAATTCATTACATTTCACATATGCTGTGGATTTTATTCAAAATGAAGAACCCAGAATAGAAAAACCGATCATTATTGCAGCAATGCAAGATATGGGAAATGTAGGAAGCATTGTAGTAAATTTCATTAACGATTCATTGAGAACAAAGACATTCAGAACTGCAAAGACGGCTTATCCAACATATGTAATTGATAACGGAGGATACATTGATCTTCCAGATGAGAGTTGGGAATACAAATACACAGAAGATCTGATTGTTTTTGGAGGAGGAAAAGGACAGCCACAAAGCAACAGTGAATTAAATGCTTTATGTCAAGATGTGATAGATGTTGCAAAAAAGTATTCTGCAAAATTCATTTACACACTTGGAGGATTTCATACTAATGTAGTGCTAGATAACAATCCAAAAACATTCATCACTACTACATCCATGGAGTTAACAAAACAGATGGAAACACTTGAAGTAAATACAACTCCCCAAAAATCAATCATCACAGGATTTAATGGATTAATTCTTGGATTTGCCAAAAAGAATCAAATTCAAGGAATTGGCATGTATGGAGAAATAAATGAGCCTGAAATTCCACAATATAGAGCCGCAATCAGCATCATCAAAACCATTGAAAAATTAACATATAGAAAATTTGGAGATACTAGTCAGTTAGAAGCAATAGCTCAAGAAATAGATAGAAAATTTAAAAATTGAGATCAGTGTGAACTGCCTACAGGATGAGGTTCCGTATTTTCGTCATGACAATCACAACTACACAAATGAGTTTTATGATTATTCATGCAATCAATGCATTCAAAATGCTTCCGGGTTTCACATGCAGCACAAATCATACTACAAATCATTAATAATAGATGAATTTGAATTTTTTCTATTGTTTAAAAGCTAATATTCTATTTCACTTCGTCTAAGAAGATTTTCAGTCAATTCAACATATCCTTGTGGATCAACTTCCTTTGCAAAACCTTTGTCAATATTTATTAGATAAATTGAATGGAGACGAGCATTTAAGACATCATCATATTTGATAGGAGGATTTTTGTAATATCGATCACAGAGATCTTGAATTTTTCTTACATCTCTTTCATTTCTTGCATTTGGCGGCAATAGGAAAATTTTTGAAATAGGCAAGTTACCTACTGCAGGAGTAGCCAATGAAAATTTTGAGCAATATTGACTGTATCGTGCAATCTTGCTCATTATTCGAGCTGCAAAATAATCTATAGTATCCATTGCATGTTCTGGAGGGGTGAATCCCGTTTCAATTTCAATTATTGTGTCACCATCCCCTTTTTTTGCATAAATGTCACATACCAAAATATCTGAAATGTCTTTTTCAACTTTAACGGTGTATCCTCGAGAAATCAAATTACTAGCACAAATTAATTCCAAAATTGAATGATTAATTTTTACCAAGTTTTTTTGATACATTTCTACTAATTGTTGGCAGACGTTGTTTAGTTTGAATACATCTTTTTCCTTAAGGCCGCAAGATAATTTCTCAGTCATTTGATTAACATCATTTCGAAATTTTACTAAATCCATGTTCAAGATATGATAAATTTTGGGGTTTAAGAAGTAGCGGGGAATAATATTTTAACAAAATTTATGCTTGTTTTGAAATAAAATTGCTCAAATAAAATTAAAAAATGGCTAATTTTTATTCATACTTTGGCTTAACAAGGAAAATCCTAATGAAGCCATGTGTACAAAAATAGACTTCTAGGAATAGGATTAATCTCATTTTTGATGCTATTTTCAATTATTTCAACATCATATGCAGAATTATGGGAATTAGTCATAGAGGTTAATGTTGAAAAAGGAGCAATTTATGCAGGAGATTCAGTAATTGTTACAGGTAAAGTAGTCGATCAGGCATACAAACCAATTAGGGGCGCAGAGGTTTTCATTAAAGCTGGATCATACACCACAAAAGCATTCACTGATCCTTGGGGGGTTTTTAGAGGAGAAATTAAAGATTTTGAAAGAATTCCAGGAACTTACATTGTTAATGTTATTGGTTCATGGTATGGAATGACAGGATTGTCAAGTACGGAATTTCAAGTGAAAGGAGACATATCACCAGTTTCTGAATTACAGGAAAAACTATCTACTGATGAAGCAATAAAATATCTGAGTTCAAATGAAAGTGATTTTGAAAAAAACCCCATAGGTCAGACTTTATTCAAATATTATCACAAAATACTAGATGAATTAATCTTGGAGCAAAAAATAGCCCAAAAACCTTCTGAAGATAAAATATTCATGGAACATCAGAGATTAATTGCAGAAAATCTGAGAAACCAAGCAATCAATGAATTTAATCCGGGAGTCGGCATATATGACGGGATTCAATATAATGATTATATCAACAATCTTAATCCTAAGATCAAAGAACTTGTAATTAGCCAACTCAACTTTACAAAGAATAATTTTGCAGAAGCCCAAAAAATCAGAGATGATATTCTTGCAAATGGAGGAACGTATGAAGAGGCAAGACAAGCATATCTAGACAGGATATCAATTCCAAAAGAAACACTTGAAGAATTCAATAAAGAAAAAATAGATCAAGAATTAGAAGAAAGCTCAGAAAATAATACCACAGATGAAAATTCAGAAAATCAATGAATGATTGATAAATTCTACGCGTGCCTTATATTCAAAATTTCATAGTAATATTTAATGAAAATAGATATTCCATTACCTTGCCCATCATGTGGCGGAAAAATGTATTCTGTAAGTTATGAATCATCATTTACCCTGCTCAAAAAAAGAAGTTGGCAAGTATGCAAAGAATGTAATTTTGAGAGGAATTCGGAAGATTTTAAAAAATCCATTTGCTGTGCATAACAGCATTTTTCTTTTTTATAAACAGTTTTTAATCAAAAATAAATAGAAAAAAGGAATTGAAAATTTTACACAAGTCTTCTTGCATTACGTGCAAAAGAGCAATTTCAGAGATCGAAAGAATGAAAATAGATATTGAAAAAAGAGATTTTTTTAAAGAACCACTATCAGAAGGAGAACTAAAAAAAATCATCAAAATTACTGGTAAAAAACCATCAGAACTTCTTAGAAAAAGAGACAAAATGTTCAAAGAATTAGATTTAGAGAAGGGTAAAAAAACAGATACTCAAATAATTAAATTAATGATAAAGTATCCGGGATTGATATTACGGCCAATAATCATTTCAGGAAACAAGTCGTTTGTCGGGAAGATTGATTCAAAAAAATTTAAGATAACCTAAGAGCCCTGCTTGAAAATTCGGATAGCCTCCAAATGTGAACAATTTGCCTTCAAGCCCTTCCCATGATGGAATTTATAGAAATTTTTGAATCCAGGACATTCACAAGTATCAGATGTAACGAAATATGATTTTTCAGGATCAGATGAAGATTTTATCTGAAACAAATCATCTTCTATTTGGACTACACCGCCGCTCTCGACTAATTTTTTTGCTTTTTTGATAGTGTTTACACTCATGATATTTCAAAATATCTCATCATTTTTTATTCTTTAATTTTTTCATCACATTTCCCCATTCCACATTATCCTGAGACATCGCATTTTCATACAAAAGTTCAAAGATCCATGCAAATATCTCACTCCAAATTGCCTTAAGGGATTCATCATCAGTCCAAATAACACTTGTTTTTACTGCACTCATTGCAAGAATATTATTTCTATTTTTTACTGGATTCTTTTCCCATTTTTTCAATACTCTGTCGCAAAATTCTAGAATCTCGTTTTTTGTTAAAACTAATTTATCAGGATCAAATGATTTCTTTTTTACCATAAATTGAATAGTAATAACTAATTATAATATTTTAAAAATCAAATTATTCATACTTTCATAAAATGTTTATATCTGATGTTAACTTAACGGGGTTAGACGAGAGATTTTGCCTTTCTGCCCGGAGTAACACCTAGAATTCGTTTCACTCTCGTCAGTTTTATTACAATATGATTTTTTGAACTCGGCCAATTTTTCCACCATTTAATTCAACTTTAATTCCATGCGGATGAGAATTACTTGAAGTAAGAATTCTCTTTACAGAACCATCAGTTAAATTTCCTGTTTTTTGATCTTGTTTTAGAATAATCTGGACCATCATTCCAATCGATATTTCATCTCTGGATGGAATTGAAACCAATAATAAATTTACATGTATGAAGATTCTAAATCTTTGGGTATAAAATAAAGGAGTTTTGAAAGTTACTCAAAACGATTTTTTAATTTTGTTTGTGATTTTGGAAACAATCTCTGCAATAAACAGGTCTGTCGTCTTTTGGTCTAAATGGTACCTGACAATCATTTCCACAGTCACCGCATTTTGCGTCAAACATTTCTCGTGGTCTATCATCTCTTCTACCAAATCTAGAACCTCTGTCTCCACCGTAGCCACCAGATCTTCCACCAAATCTTCCGCCAGGTCTTGGTGCGGGTTTGTGATTTTGGAAGCACTCTCTGCAATAAACAGGTCTGTCGTCTTTTGGCTTGAAGGGTACTTGACAATCATTTCCACAGTCACCGCATTTTGCGGTGAACATTTCTCTTTCTCTATCAAAGGACATGTCTTTCTGAATTTTCATAAAAATGTGCCGTAATTAAACTGTGGGAAAAAACATCTATTGTTATAAAGTAATTCTATTCCTTGAGAATATTGAGCATGAAAAGGTATGTGGCCACAAGAATTGCAACGATATTTGGAGTTTTAATAATCACATTATTGATTACTATTTCACTTGTAGGTTCCAATATGGACACTATTCTAAAGCAAGGAATAGTCTTTCAAGTAAGATCTGAAATTACAGAAAATCCAGACATAGCAAAAAGCTTTTCGTCAGTAGATGAATTTGAGTTATTTGTTCAAGCACAGATAGAACAGAGGACAAAGATTTTAGGACTAGATGAACCATGGTATTCGCCTCAAAGAATTGGAATTACAATGTACAAGATATTATTATTGGATTTTGGTCATGCAACATTCCTAACTAGTGATGAGGGTTCTTCAAATGTCAAGGACATACTTTTTGAGAAACTACCAAGAACGGTTTTACTTTTTACAACTGCAACAATAATCATTTCCATAATTGGAATTTTTCTAGGTGCCTTTTCCAGTAGTAAGGTAGGATCTGTAATTGACAGAATCACGTCTAGTTTTGCAATTATTAGTTCTAGTTTTCCTGTATGGTGGATAGGAATGTTGATGATATTTTTATTTGCATTTACGTATCAAATATTTCCTGCAAGAGCAACTCCAGATATCCCGTCATCAGATCCGGGGTATATTGGTTCGCTATTATACCACATGGCATTACCATTGATTACTATTGTCATGATTGGTTTTGGTTCATGGGCATATTTGGTAAGAAATTTCATGGTAGGAATTATGCAGGAAGATTTCATCATGGCAAAAAAAACAATGGGGATTTCACAGAAAAAAATAATCTACAGACACGCACTAAAAAATGCAGCTCCTCCAATTGTAACAATTTTAGCTCTTAGTTTATCAGGATCACTTGGCGGTGCAATTATCACAGAAGCAGTATTTGATTGGCCAGGAATGGGAAGATTGTATTTTGAGGCAATAACAGTGATGGATCTTCCAGTAATTATCGGTGCAACATATTTACTTACAGTGTTCTTTTTGATCAGCATATTCATTGCAGACTTACTTTATGGTTATTTTGATCCCAGAGTGAGAACAGGTCAATGAACGGAATAACACTCCAAGAAATTAAACAAGAATTTCTTAAAAGCAAGATGGGCATTGCAGGAATTTCAATCCTCATAATATTAATTGGAATTTCGATTATTGCAATGATTGCAATTCCAATTGAAACTTTTCAAGAATGGAATAATCCAAGTAGTTGGATCCTATACCCAAAAGTTGCAATTCCAGTTTGGATGAATTTGTTTATGACTGAAAAAATTCCAGAACATAAAATTCTAGAAAATCCAAGTATTCAGAATATTTTGCAAGATGAGATAATCCTTACTTCACACCAATTCGGTTTAAATTTTGATTATGATTATTTTCCAAATGATTTCATCTATGTGTTTTCATCAGAATATGTAGGATCACCATTGTTAAAAATGTCCGTTATTAGACCGGATGGAGTTCAACTTGAATTATTATCAACAGCACTACCATATTCTAATTCAAAAACAGTTCATAGTGAAAGAATTTTTTCAACAGATGATGCAATTAAGAAAAATCTAGCATTACAGTCAGAAAAATTTCAATTTTCTCTTGATGGATTATCCTCAGAAGATATTGTTTTTTCAAAAATTGAAGCAAACGAACCTCTAAAAGGAAAATATATTTTTTCTATGAATTTGTACGGAGTCAACTCTGAAAATCAAATTCACGAATCAAAATTAATCATAGGAGGAAAAGCCTTTGGTGTAATGGGTACAGATGAGTTAAGACGAGATTTAGCAGTAGGACTTCTGTGGGGTACCCCACTTGCATTATTCATAGGCATTGTAGTTTCAATTGCATCAGTGGTAATGGGTTTGCTGTATGGAGTCTATGCAGGATTCAAGGGCAAAAAGACAGATGAAACCATGATGAGATTTAATGATGTGATATATGCACTTCCAGCTCTTCCATTTCTCATCATACTTTCAGTAACAATTAGCAATAGCATATTTCTGATGATAGGATTTTTAATGATATTTGGTTGGGTGGGAATTGCTAAAGTAGCAAGAAGCATGTCACTTCAAATCAAAACTAGAGGGTATGTAGATGCTGCAAATATGATGGGGCAAAAAGACTCTAAAATAATTTTCAAACATATTTTGCCACAATTGTTACCTTATGCTTTTGCAAGTATTGCGATTTCAGTACCAGCAGCAATAACTACAGAGGCAGGATTAAGTTTTCTAGGATTAGGCGATCCATCATTTCCCACATGGGGCCAAATTTTACATGATGCAAATACTTTTGGTGCAGCAGCAAGAGGATTATGGTGGTGGATTATGCCACCAGGAGTCATGATTGCCATAACAGGTTTAGCATTTGTATTCATTGGAAATGCTCTTGATGCAATTGTTAATCCAAAACTCAAAAGATAGCTACATGTTGTAACTTCTAATTATATCTAAAGCTGAATCATTAAGCTTAATTGTATATGTCAATGAATTTGGATCTTCTTTTGTTTCAGCTAAAGTTTCAGTAAATTTAGTCTTTTCATCCTCAGTTGCACCGGCTTCATGAGCACATAGATTAAACGCTTTAAGGTTGAGATTGTTTTTTAGTAAATGTGCAATGAATTTTTTATAATTATCAGTGTTTGTCCAAGGAACGTTTTTCTCTTTGCATGCTGCAATCCAAACATCAACTGAATTGTGAAATATTACTTTTTTGCGAATTTCTTCTAGGGACATTGTATCTCTTTAGAAGTCTGCTCGTTGCATTTTTGAACCACATCGTGGACATGTGCCACCCTTGTGTTTGTTGTTGCAAACAAGACAAACATACCTAACACCACCAGAACCACCTTGTGAACCCATTCCAAAAAATCCACCACCAGTTCCAGAATCACCGCCGTAACCACGCATACGACTCATGTATCGTTTTCTTAAGAACAGTGGAAATACAATAAAGATTGCCAGCGCTGCGCCTAAACCATACGGAAATGGAAGCACCATTTGCAATCCAATGCTTATAGCTAATGATGCCCCTAGAAATAACAAATAAGTTTTGTAGTTAAACAATCCAATAAAAGTACCTTGAAAAAGGTTATAAAGTTTTGTCAGTTATTTTCTGTTTACACCACAGAAAATTTTCATGTTTTATATTATTGAATGAGGGATTTGATTGCCATTACTGTCCCAAGCAAAAATAGAATTCTCATCATATGGTGATTTTACAATCATTGATACAAGTCCAAAAAAATTATGTAAATCAGTTACAGACGGTTCTGCAGAACCACTTGGATGAGAATGAACTATGCCAACATAACTCATATCAAATGGCAAAAAAGAATGTGGAAATCCAGCAAATGTTGGGCCAGTTTCACTAAATGGAGGAATTACAAGTCCATTAATTGTGATTTCACCATTCTTGGATTTTCCTTTGAGGATCAAAATTCCTTCATTTGGATGTTTCATTTGACAAAAAGACAGAATACTATCAAGAACTTCTTTCTGTATCAAAACAGTCCGTTTAAATTCTTTCTTTTTGAAAATCATGACATTACTTCAACATAGTTCCAATTTAATTCACGATGAATCAATAATGTATTTTGTATTTGAGAATTTCCTTAATTTACCTTCAATTTCAGTGACAAATTGAGGAATCTTTAAGTGAATTTCATCTATTTCGGTTTTAATTGTTTCAGATTTAATTTCATAATCTTCTTTAAAAGAGATGTTTTTTTCCAGGTCGTTTTCCAATGATGTGAGACTTTTAGGTTTTAGTGAATTCAAGTCATTTTTCAGCTGTTCATATTTTTTAAAATATTCTAAAACCTGTTTCAGGAATCCATCAAGTGCCTCTTCAGTTTCAGTAATTTGTGCCAGTGTCTTATCTACGTCTTTTACTGATATTGATGAGGAGGATACAGCTTTACGGACGTTTTCTAAAATCACTATAATAGAATCTTTATTTTTTGGAGTAAGAACATCAAAAGGATCTGCATTCAGTTTCGCTAAAAGATTTTTTTGATCTTTATCCAATGATGATGCATATTCATATCTATTCAAAGGACGAGAGATTTTTGTGAATTGTGCATCAATATCATTTTTTATTTTTATTTTTTGAGTCTCAAATTCATCCAAATTCTTTTTCAAATCAACATATTTTTGATAATTATCAGACGATTTTATTTCTTCTATAGATGACTGTATAGACGAAATTTTTTCTTCTATAGATGACAAATTATTATTTATTTCCACAATCTTTTTTTCATTTTGCATACGAATTTCTTGTAGATTTTTAATTTCAGAAAGAATGTTCATTATTTCATTAGAGATGATTTTCGTCGTATCAAAATTTTTTAAAATATCATGAATCTCATAATGATTTTTGTTCATCACTTCAAGGTTATTTTTTAATTGTTCTGCATATTTTTTTGCAAAAATATGAATGACTCTAGTTTGTCTACCTAAAACATCACCAACTTTTTTTAATATTTGATTTAAAGTAGAGTCTAGTTCTTGGGCATCATCAATAGATGAAATTTTTGGAATGCCAGTAACTCCTTTTTTTATTATATCAATTACTTGCTTTTTGCCTCTAACAACAATAATTGCAAGATGTTTATCAATATCATCAACATTCAGATTGTCTTTTTCAAGTACTTTTCCAATATTTGTTAAATCATCAATTAATGGGACGGTGGCATCTCTTAGACGTTTAATGTCCGATAGGGCTTGGGACTGCCTTAATTGCTGAAGTTCAGTTACAATTTTTGGAACATCAGAAAGATTTATCGTCTTATCATTTGGTGCCTCTTTTGGTACTTCTTGCTTTTTTTTACCCCATCCAAAGACCATTTGATAGTATTGTATTCAGGGGATTAAAAATGGTTGTACAACTAAAATTTAAAATTCAACTAGATCGGATTATGGAAATATGGCAAAAACTGTAAAAAAATCATTTCATACGGGCACTGTTAAAAAAATTATTACCATTAAAGCTTCAAAAGACAAAGTTTGGAGAAAAATTAGCAACATAGTTGGATTGCCAACTTGGGTAGTAGATGTAAAAAAAACAATTTATCTTTCTAAAAACAAAAAGGGCATAGGCGCAATTAGACTAATCACTTTTGCAGATGGAAATAAGATAGAAGAGCACGTAGTAGCATGGAAAGACAAAGAATACTTTACATATATTGCAACAGAAGGATTGCCACTTAGAGCATATGTTGCAACAATTTCAATTAAAGCCAAATCCGCCAAACTCGTTGAATTAACTTGGCAATCTTATCTTAACAGTAAAAAAATGTCTGAAAACCAATTTCTAGAATTTCTAGCTTTTATGGGATCGTTTTATGAGGCATCGCTTGAAAATTTAAAAGCATTACTTGAAAAATAGCACCACATTGTTTTCAGGCCAAAATGTAAATACGATAAATCAGAAAAAACAAGCATGAGTGACATGAGATTTATCATGATTGGAATAATACTAGTTTTTGCAGGGTTTCTTGTCCTAGGAATATTTGGGCACGATTTTCAAGCTGCGACTTTAGAATCAGGCGAATTTGGAACATGTTATGAATATTTTGATGACAAACCACCTGTTGAAATTAATTGCTCATTTAAGATATTTGAACAAACAATATTCTTTGGTGGCATTATTGGTCTAATTGGCATAGGAATTATTTCACTGATAAAAGGCGTCAAAGGAGATTGGGATAACAATGTAAAACCAGAAGACATGGTAGGCCCAGGAGGAAGACAGACGGATGATTCTGATAAGGATTAATGCAACAAAATTACTCGGATTTTTTAGTTTTTAGTTTTAGATATTCTTCAGGATTGTCCTCTTCCATTCTTTGAAAATAAACTTCTTCGTACGGCATATCTTCTCAGTATCATATTACCAAATTTGCATTTAACCTTAAAGAATGATTTGTAACTAATCATGAATGAATTTTTAAAATTCTTTAAACTAAAATTAATATGATTCAATGATATTTTTCATAGAAACTACCATATCGCCAATTTCAGATATTCTTTGATCAAACTGGGTATCAGTTAATTCATCAGGTTTGTTCAAAGTAATCACCACATCAGAAAAATCACCATTTGAGACTACCCTCATGGGTACATTCCAAGTAGATTCTTCATCAATAAACTGATGATCCAAAATTCCAAGGGATTTGTTTTCATTAAATTTTAGTCGGGATTTACCATGAGGGCCTGTGAATAACCACCAACCATCATCATTGATTGTTGCATCGGGCATCATTTTTGGAGGAGCTTGTAAAATGGCATCAAATGCATCGCCTGTTTTCTTTTTTACAGTAATAGTAATTGTTCTAGATCTAGTCATAGTAAAAATATCACATTATGATTAAAAAGGATATAGTAGAAATTATAGGAATAAATCCTTCCCAATTATTTGTTTAGAAAAGCACGAATTTTTTTTAAATTTGATACATTTGACTCATGAAACATCGCCACAGATTCGGCTAATGAATCCGGAAGAATATCCTTTAAATTGCCAACTAGGTCATCTCCGCTAGAAATCATATTATCAATTAGTTTTTCAATCTCATTTTTGTCATCAGTCATATTCATTCCATTGACAACAATCATAATTAAATTTTCAAACAATATTAGTCATATTCAATTGTCTTTTTTTATCAGAGTTGCAGTAGAACGAACATTTTTCATCTTTTGTATGTTCCAGGAAACAATTTCACGTATCTTTTCAAAATTTTCAGCTTGGAGTTTTACTAGCATATCATGAGTTCCAATTGTTTCAAAGACATCAACAACTTGTTCAATTTGCTTCAGTTCCTCTAGAATTTGTGCTTCTGCACCCAATTCACAATTCAACATAACATATGCGTCAGTCATGACTCTGACAGATAACTATGATTATTTAAAGATGAATAATTTCAGTAGGTTCTACCATACAACATGAACCAAATCTTTGAGATTTCTTCGTGGCTTGGGGAATTTTGTTTGTTCGGGATATCCAATACACAGAACAGATGAAGGAATAAGATCAGTGCCAATAACATCCATTACTTTTTTCTCATCGAACATTCCAATCCAGATCGAACTTAATCCTAATGCCTGAGATGCAAGCTGGGAGTATCCAGCAGCTAAAGTGGCATCTTGAATTGCAAATTTTGCAAGGACGTATTCTGGAAAATCAAATTTTACTCTAGAAGGATTTTTGCAAAAAATTAAGACTACAGGAGCATCCACATAAGGTTGCTTGTTGCATGCTTCAACTAGAAGTTTTTTCTTTTCTGGACTTTTAATATAAAATATTTCAAACCCTTGATAGTTTCCAGCAGTGGGGGCAGTGTCAGCTGCGGCAATAATTTTATCAATCTTTGTAGTTTCTACAGGTTTATCAGAAAATTTTCTTGTAGAACGTCTTTTTGCCATTACAGCAAATAAATCAGTGTCTACAACTTCAGTGGGTCCAGATTGTAGAATAAAATCAAGTAATTGATTTCTTATGTTGGGGTTATCAGAAACGGGAATGTCTTGAGGTTCATATCCTAAGGGGAAAATTCGCTCTTCCTTTTTTTCTGAATCCATAGTTAGATTATAAAAAATATCTTATTAAAGAATTAGAAAACATGTAAAAACTTACATTATTTGTTCATTCAGGATCAAACCCATCACAGCCAGACGTACATGGCTTATTCATTACGCCTTCACATGCTCCAAATTCATCATGCATTATTCTATGATGACCACATAATTTGCATTTTTCTCTGAAATGAGATATTAATTCAGCAGTTGAAATTCCAGTCTCTTTAATTTTTGATTCAGTTTCACTAGTCATAATTGCTTGATTAATCAATTAACTTTAAACATTTTGAAAATTCAAAAATTATTTTAAAAAACTAGATATCAGATTCTGATGTTTTGTATCAGACTTAGTTCCACGCACCATGTGTCTCAAAAATTTCTTAACATAAATTACAGCATTGGTTTAACTCCACACAGACTTGTTTGTTTATTTCCAAACCCAACATTTTGTCAAAATTCAGGTTCAAAATATGTTATTTTGAGTTTGAAAAATCCTGGCGCCGGGAAAGGGCTTGGTCAAATTTTTCGACGCCCTCACACATGTCAAAAATTAAGATTGGACCTGATCAATGTTGGGATGGCTTAAATAAGAAAACAGTCATTCTAAGTTAGATGAAATATACAATAACAGTACAGAAAGACGAAGATGGTATGTACGTTGTAAAATGTCCATCATTGCCAGGCTGTATCTCACAGGGAAAAACCAAAGATGAAGCATTAAGCAACATCAAAGACGCAATTGAAGGTTATCTTCAAAGCCTAAAAAAACATAACGAGCCAATTCCACCAGTCGATGAGGAATTGGTAGAAGTCAATGTCTAAGATTCCAATTTTATCAGCAACGAAACTAATCAAGGCATTATCAAAATTAGGGTATTACACAGATCATCAAACTGGAAGTCATATCATACTAAGAGACAATAAACCGCCTTTTAGAAGACTGACAATACCAAACCACAAAGAAATTGCACGAGGCACCTTGAATTCAATAATTGAAGATGCTGGACTAACAAGAGAAGAGTTTTTGTCTTTGTTATAGAAATCAAAAATTTATGGATTGGACGGTATCACGTCCTACAGTGGGTGCAGATACCTTTTTGAGAACTTTCTATGAAATGAAGTAATGGCAGAAAGTTATCGGAGTGCTTTCAAACTCCTAATTTTTTATTTTAGTTGAACGGATTTGAATTCAAAAATAAACTGGTTTAACGCCAGAACTGGGCTTGTTCATTAATTTCAAAGCCCTCAAAATTTAGCAAAATTTGTTCCTAAATGTTGTAACTTTTTGCATGGAAAATTCCTGGCGCCGGGAAAGGGATTCGAACCCCTGCACGCTTTCGCGTAGCCGTTTTCGAGACGGCCGCCGTACCACTTGGCTATCCCGGCATCTATTCTGAAATTTTCTCCATAATAAAGCAAATCAGTGTTAATTTAGAATTTTTTGTCAATATCAAATAATTCATCTTTGAATTTCTTTTTGATTTGTTCTTTGGTATTATTCCACTCATCTTCAGTAATGGTATCTGTAAAAATTGAATGAAATTCATCAAATGATTCATTTTGTAAATTAGACCTGATTTTTTGAACCTCTAATTCAGATAATGGGAAATATGAAATAATCTTAGAAACAGTGTCATCAGCCCCAAATTTAATTTCAAAAATTTTATCTTCCAAATTGGCAGGCAGTGTCAGTATTGCCATAGGATTTGAACTAGTCACAGGTATATTAAAATCGATTTCATAACAAAAATTGCGTCAAGAGAGTAATTTTATAAAAAACGATCATATCTAAAAGATAAACACAAAATAGAACAAATTTACAAGAAATATCAATGGGGTTAAACCTAAAAGATTTGGTAGTAAGAGAAAAAACAACGCTTGAAGCATTTTCAGCAAAGGTTATTGCTATTGACGCATACAATGCAATCTATCAATTTTTAGCAAGCATTAGAGGTCCAGATGGATTACAGTTATCAGATTCTGAAGGCCGAATTACTAGTCATCTAAGTGGGTTGCTTTATAGGAATGTGAATTTTCTATCTTTGGGAATAAAACCAGTTTATGTATTTGATGGAAAACCTCCATCTTTGAAAACAGCAGAGATTGAGCGTCGGAAACAAATCAAAAAAGATGCAACTGTAAAATATGAAAAAGCGATAGCCGTAGGAAATATGGAAGATGCAAGAAAATATGCACAGCAAACTACCAGTATGAAAGATGGGATGGTAAAAGAATCAAAAGAAATTCTAACATATTTTGGCATTCCATATATTGATGCGCCATCAGAAGGAGAGGCAACGGCCGCACACCTTACAAACACAGGACAAGCATATGCTTCAGCAAGCCAAGACTTTGATTCTATTTTATGTGGAGCAAAAAGATTGATAAGAAATTTTACCAATAGTGGAAGAAGAAAAATTCCAAATAGAAATACGTACATCGACATAGTTCCTGAAATTATTGAAACAGAAAAAACACTTCAATCACTAGGATTGACAAGAGAAGAGTTGATTGATGTAGGCATATTAATTGGGACGGATTTTAATCCAAATGGATTTGAGAGAATAGGACCAAAGACTGCGTTAAAAATGATAAAACAGCATTCAAGATTAGAAGATATTCCACAAATCCAAGAGCAATTACAAGAAATTGATTTTGAGCAAATCAGAAAGATATTTCTCAATCCGGAAGTGGCAGATGTTGAAGAGATTATTTTCAATGAAGTGGACTATGAGGGATTGACAAACTATTTGGTAAATGAAAGAAGTTTTTCAGAAGAAAGAATACAATCCACGCTAAACAGATTAAAAAAGGCGCTAGAAAAAAAGAGCCAGAATTTAGATCAGTGGTTTTAGCTAACAAATTCATCTTTTATACTTCATAGTTTGACTAATTTTTGTGGTAAAGCAATTTTACAAAGTTCTAAAAAAATTCAAAACTGAAAAAGACTATGGAGAAAAAATCAGACCACAGTATGCAAAATGTCTATCAATGCTAAAGGTAGGTCAAAGAATCAACCAAAAAGACTTTGCAAGAGAATTTGGGCACGAATTTACGAATAAAGACACATCAAAAGCAAGAGAAGAGGCAGTCTATCACGCCTTTATGCTAGGCAGAAAAATTGGAATTTTAAAAGTATTATCAACTTCAGAGCTAGGATATGGAATATCATATGAGGATTTTATCAAAATAAAATCAGTTGCATATTTTATGAAACAACATCAAGGGAGCAGGTTCAAAAACATAGAATCAAAAAGCCATGAAGGGACTAGAGGAACATACGCTCGTAAATTATGGAAGTTCAATAATTGGATTACAGGAAGAGAGGCAACATTTACAAAAATTTATTCTTCAGGTAAAGACACATTCAAACAAAAAACTGAAAAAATAAAACTCAAAGGAGTAGATGATTTACTACACCACTATGTACAGCCACTTAGCCAAGAAAGGGAATTTGTCAAAGTAATCAAAGACTATCTGTTAGATTCCGAAAATGAAACTCTAAGTGACAAATCAATGAAAATAATTGTAAACTCTATAAAATCATATTTTGAGAAAAATGATGCTCCAATTAATTTCAAGTACAACATCAAAGTAGGTCACACCACAGCAGAAGACAGGGAAGGAGAATCAAGTCTAAACCTTGATGAATTAATGCAGTTACTGACAATTGGAAATCCAACCCTAGTGCAAAAAACTGCATTGCTTTGCAAGTTTCATCGAGGATTAGACACATCCACACTAATAGACAGATTCAATTTTGAAGCATGGGCACAACTAGTAAGTTGTTTTGGAACAGAAAATTACAAAAAATGGGATACTAATCTATGTCCCGTTCCAATTAAACTGACAAGAATGAAGACAACATATCAACACACAGGATTCTTGGACAAAGATGCAATAGATTCACTTGTAAAATACCTAGACCATAGAAAAAAGCAGACAGGAAACGAAATGAGCGAAGATCAAGCAATATTTCTTACAGAAAAAAAGCGACCAATCACAAAGGAATGGATGATGATTACAATGAAAAAACTGCGAAAAAATGCAGGTTTAGATGACAAACTATCAGGGTATAGATCCACAAGATACAGAATAAATTCTCACGAGTTTAGAGATTTACTCAAATCAGTCCTTATGGATTGTGAAGTCCGTCCAGATGTATGTGAGCACCTAATCGGACACAAGCCAAAGGATTCATACGAAAAACAGGCAGAGTTATTTTCAAAAACACTACAAAAAGAGTATTCCAAAGCCAGTCGCAGAATTAACATATTTTCCAACTTTTCTAGTATGGCAAAGGGAGAAAGCAATGCAGATTTGATGGAGGAGAAAATAACAAAGTTGCAAGAAAATATGAAAAAAATGGAAAAAAAGATTTCCAGAACGAACAAACTTCGAAAAAAATCTAGGTAATCTCAGAGTGTATCTCCTCTAGATACTCTGGCATGCTCAATGAATCGTTAATGTCTGCAATAAAACTTGTCATCACTTTTTGTATCTTCTTGTCTTTGTTAATCATCTCAAATAGTTTCTTTGTAGAACTATCTATTTTGTCTGAAAACTTTTTGTTGTTCTCATCATATTTTGCCATTTCCAAAATGTCATAGTCATTTCTTTGTGGCTCATCTGTGAAAACCGAATAAATTCTGTTTCTAAATGTATAGTCATAGTGAAGTCTCAATAAATTAAGGTAGAACAGTGCTGCAAACTCATCAATAAAAAAAGAAATGTCTTCAGAGAACTGAAACTGAATGCTGTTTCTGTTGTATTTCTTTGTGATCTCTTTGTTGTACTTTGTCTTGTGTGCTATGGTTAGGAAATATTTTTTCAGATGCAGTTCTGATACATCCTCTATTATTGGAACATTCATTGTGAATCTGAAATGGTTTTGTGTGTTCTCGTCCCTTGATCTCCATGTACTCTCACTCTGTTCTATCTCTACTGAATTTAATGAATATTTTAAAACAATTAAAAGCAGTTTCCTGTCATATGCTGATAACAAACAGTGATCATTCCAGTGGATGCCGATTTTTGGGAAAAATTTCTTAAAATGCTCCATGTGTTTTGTGTCGATATTTGTTATCTTTTCTGATTCTATAAAATGAAAAAACCCAATTGGTGTTACTTGATAGAAACCAACTGTCTGCTTTTTCTGCTGTTCTTCTGATACAATCTTGATACAGTAGGATTCTGTGAGTTTTTTCTCATTATCCCTAAAGGTTCGCCTAGATACATATTCTGTCTCCTTGGGTTTTGCGTTTCGCTTAACATTGTGTTCTAAATCATATTTTGTGACGCCTATTTGCTTGCTTTCAAGACGCTTTTCTATGTCAAGCATTCTTGATACTATTCGTATCTGAGTTTTAGATAGGGCAAACATGGGGGATTTCTCTTTTGCATGTACCATATTTTCTATATAAATTCCGGTCATAATTTCGGTGTTGAGCCAAAAACAAGAACCAATAGTGCAATACGAGTGTGAATGTGAGTCTGAGAAAAGATTCAGAATAACCTTTGATGGAGGAGATACTGGAGATTATTCTGTAGAGTATTGCCAGTCTTGTTTTGATAAGGATGACAAGCAGTTTATGATTTCAATGGAGGAATGTCATGGCTAGAAAAAATTCGGAAATTAATCCATTATTAGAGTTAGCATCAAAATATACTCATAGTAAAAAAATTTCATCTAGGGTTTTTACAGTTGTATATACATTGGCTAAAGAGATGAGATTTGGTAATGCTCACAAAGCTGATCATCTAAAAGATTTATTTGGTATGCCCAAACAAAATATGAATTATTACCTCAACAAATTAACTGAAGAAGGATTAGTGACTCAACAGGGTGCTGGATTTTACTCCATGACAGAGAACGGTAAAAGAATTTACGACCAGATCGAGAGAATTCGTGGAAAACAACTAATTCGTATTGAAGATATGCGTGTGACATACGAAATTACACAAGGTGTAGGACATCTTATATCAAAACACAAATGGAAAGTAAATCCATTAAGAAATGGAAATACTGTAGGAATATGTAAAATTAATACTAGAACAGTTCGGTTAATCACAAACCGTGAACAAAGTATTGCCAGACTGGAAGTGATAATTACAAAAGTTTTAGATGTTCATATCAACGAAGCATACAGAAAAGCTGTAGATGAAGCAAACATTGTGGTGTGGGAATTAAGTCCTGAAGTAGAGGTCTCTGATGGAATAGTTACTAAACAACCTGAAATTGCAATACCCTGCCCAATTGCATCTGCACTTCTAGGCAATATAGGGGCAAGTCAGATAAGAACAAACAAAGGAATTATGAACAGATCTAAAGGAAGAGGGGCAGATTTTGAAGTAACTGACATACAAAAAGCTCAAATGATTGTAGATATGCCTGAAATTCTTCATGATACACGAGAAGCTATTTTGCGAGTTGAAGACACATTACGAATATTACGTGCAAGTTCATTTTGGAATATGGCTGCGGTACCGTTTTCTTTCTAATCAAATAGAAAAAATCACTATTTCACGACTAGTCATAAGACACAAAAAGTAATTTTGGATTTATTTCTCATTATTTTTGGTATATCTTACACAATACTCAAATCCGTGACTCTTATTGGCAAATTTCCCAGTCTTTACTTGTGATTCTATCCACTTTAGAACCTCCAAATCGACTGAAATTGCAGTTTTGACTTTCGTATTACAAAGTATAACTGAGTAAAATTTAACTAGGGTATAACTGAGTTATACTGAGTTATATGCATAAACTTTTGATAATTCCTTTGCTTGCATTGGTTTTCACGCCTGCATTTGCCCAATACATGGGTAATGTTGGTTCACAAGATGAAACAGACCAATATGCATTAGAAGCACTAGATATTCAAAAAAGAATTGCAGACACTGCATCCAAATATGAAATTCCATCATGGATAAAGGGAGTTGCAGGGTTTTGGGCAGAAGGAAAAATAGCGGATGCTGATTTTGTAGAAGGACTATCATTTTTGATTAATAGTGAAATAATCAAAGTACCAATAATCCAAGAATTAGAAAACAGAATCATACAACTTGAAAATGAGAATAGGCAATTAAGAAATAGCGTAGAAAATGTTTCAACATCAACCTCCACAGAATCCCAAAATAATCAGGAAAAACTAGATGAAATTGAAAAAACAAATTTAGAAAATGAATATTTGCCAAAAGAAAGAGAATGGATTGCATCAGGAGCATTTCGAATTGATCAAAGCCAGTATGCCATAGGTGAAAAGATCTTTCTAGTAATTGAGGGATTAAATGAAAATGAAAAAGGTCAGATTGCAGTTATGAGACCACTAAATGCCACACATAACTCTGCATATTTGACCATCCCATTTGACGGATCAGTAAAACCTGCATTCAATTACTACATAGAGCCTCAAATTTCCAAAATTAAAGGAATATGTTCAGTTGATGACATGATAGGAAATTGGGTAATAGTTTTCAGAGGAACAGATTACCCAAATCTGAATTTTGAGATAACAAAAGATATTGTTTCAGGAACAAACATCGAACCTGTTTGTTAAATTATTTTCTCAATATTGTAAGAGCAAAGTTTAATGCCTTTTAGGAATACATCCGTAATCAAATTACTTTGATTGTTGCATATGTAGATACTATTACATCTGGAATTTGAGTTCCAAGTAAAATTTTGTATGTTCCTTGATGTGTATTTTTATCAACAGAAACAGTTACAGGTATTTGCAATGCTTGATCTGAAACATTTGTTGATTCTGTTTTTGTACTAATTGTGATTAATTCAGAATTTGAATTTCCAGATAAAATCAAATTTATGCTCTGATTTGTCCGAGGTATCACTGTAACAAAGATTTCTTTTTGTTCTCCTTGCTTTATTGAAATAATATCGTTTTCTATCTCAAGTGAAATTGGAATTGTAATGCTTGTATCTAATACTCCAATATTGTTTTCAACCCATTCTGTAAACCAAACTTGTTCACCCTTGAAAGTAAATCCAAAACTTTGAGATAACCCACAGTCAATCAAATCCCCACAATCAGACCAACTGGGATTTTTTGATGGAATATCATATTCTGTTAGGGATTCAGAGTTTGGATTAAACACTGCCAATCTGTTTCCTGTCTGTTGATTAAACCACATGTTTCCCTCTGAATCAAATGCATTCCAGTAAGGACGTGTAATCGGCGTTTTAATTAATCCTGAAGCATTTCCATAGGTCAAGACTGATGGTTTGGATGTGACAAATTCTACCACTTTTTTATCCTCTGGACTAAACTTGTAAAATGAATTTCCTGCTGTATCTGCAATCCAAATGTTTCCCATATGTCCAATAGAAACCCCATTTGGTGCTTGAATTGACTTTGGAAGTGAATACTGTTCAACTTCTTGCGTATCGGAGTTTGTTTTAACAAGAATTATCTCTTTTTGATATTTCCATATGACAAACCACATGTTACCATCATCATCAACTACTGCCTGACTGGTAAAGAAACCATCGGGAATAGAAATTGTAGAGTTTGAAAATTGACCTTCATCTAATTTTTGATGATCTAAAATAACAATCTGCCTTCCTGTAAAATCATTAATTATAAAATTATTATTATAATATCCAATTTTTTGAGGAAAAGATTTTTTTGTTTTTCCTTGAATTTCAAACTTTGTGTACTTTTCTTCAGGAATACTAAACTTCCACAATGCTCCGTACTGTTCATCGGTAAACCAAATCTCATCATCTTCAGTATACGCAATTCCCCACATCATAGATGCGCCATCTAATGACCACATGTTGTTTGGATATTCTGTGAATTCTTCAGACTCGGGATCAAACATTGCAATATTTCCAGTGTTTGTTTCTGTAAACCAAACGTTTCCTTTAGAATCTGTAATTATAGAAAGCGGTTGAGTGCAAGGTGTGGGAATCTTAAATTCCTTGATGTAGTGATTTGTTTTAGCATCTGAGCTTCCACAATGTTGTTCTCTCTCGCTAATGGAATATTTGTCAGCAGGTGTTCCAGTTGTTGTTATTTTAGGCTCTTGAATCTCATTTTGTGTTTCTGCTGATTCATCAAGTAAGCTAATTGTAACTGCTAAACCTACTAAAAATGCCATGCCTATGAAAAAGTATATGGGCTTTGATCTTTTCACATATCAAACCAGATTCAATCAGTTATAATTGCTCAGAATGTTTTAGAGTTGTACCAATAAGTTACATTGATAGAATTAGATCAAAATGATATATTTTTATGAATTTTTACATATTTATTAAAAACTATTTTTTTAGAACACATATGGCGTCTGAAATTAACCATTGTGGTTATCTTGGTGACAAATATGCCAAACTAATACTAAAAGTTACATCTGCCCCAAAATCAGTATCTGAAATCAGCAATGAAACGGGCATTCCTATAGGTACAGTATACAGAAGATTGGAGATTCTTTCAAACGCCGGATTTTTGAAGGTCACAGGTTACGTTGAAAATGGAGTAAAGTGGAAAACTTACCATAACAGACCTAGGCGATACAATGTAACAAATCCAAGAATTTCATTCCTTTTAGATATAATTAAAAAAAACCCCGCCATCTCATACAGGAATATTCAAAAGATTTCAGGCTATCCCTTTGGTACTTTATCAAATTCTCTTTCTAATTTGGAAAAAGACTCTAGAATAATTGTAAAACGCTCTACTAGACGTACGCATTACTTTCCTGCTCACATTTCCTCTGTTGAGTATCCTGTATTAATTAACCTGAGAAAAGAAACCGCAAAAAAAATTATAAAATTTCTTGCGGAAAACCAAAAGGGAACATATTTGGACTTTAGAGAATGTACAAACAAAGCTCCCTCCACAATATCGATTACGCTGACTAATCTAGTTGAGGAGAAAATCATTAAAAGAATTTCAGGATTCAAACCTCATTTTGAGTTAGTAGATCCTATGTTTGTTCAAAATATTTTGAGGAAAATCTCACCAAGTAATATTGATAAAATGAAAGATAGATTTGCTGATACTTTTTCTTATTTCTAATCTGATCTAAAGATACCTACAATGAAAAAGGACAACATTGTAAGAATCAAACCATGTGTAACATATCCGTGTATGCCATAAGTGTTTTCAAAAAAGGGATAAATCAAATTAATCCACGATGTGCTCTCAGATATGGTAATTGCAACAAATGCGCCAAATACCATTAACAGCCTAGTATTTTTAAATTCATTATATGTGAGAAATCCTAAAACAGATAGGAACAAACCAAAAATCACACTAACTACATGAATTGCATAGTATCCTCTCTCTGAGGCTTCTATGGTGTCAAATCCTAATGAAATTGAAATTAAAATAACTCCCACTGTGATTGTTAGAAGAATGTTGGTTTTGTTTTTAATTGTAAGAGTTGGTTTTTGCAATAAATTCTTCTAAAATTATTTCATTTTAAATTCTTTGGAACAATGGTAAAACAACATCATCATTAATTAAAGTAAAAGGATGTTTTTTCATTGATGATGTTTCTTGAGAGAATTCCTAGAGTTTTTTCAAGACAACTCATCATTGGGTTGTTTACAACAGTCATGTTTTTTGTCACTTTAGAACAATCTTATGCTGAAGAATTTACTGTCAGTATTCCATTTGGGGCATTTAACCCTGAACTAAATACGCCTGCAGAAGTCTGGTATGATCCTCCAGAAATTACAGTAAAAGTTGGCGATACAGTTACTTGGTATAATGATGATAGAGAAGGGCATACTGTAACAAGTGGGGAAGGTTCAGGAAGATTTGCGTGGATGAATTCCAAACAGTTAGGAGTCGCAGATGGGCTTTTTGATAGCCAGAGATTCATGAAAGATGAATCATGGTCATATACTTTTAAAAAAGAAGGGTCGTTCAATTATTTTTGCGTGATTCATCCTTGGATGGAAGGAGTTGTTTTTGTTGAACCTCTGATACCTGATTATCCTCATGATGCCACAGGGAAAAAACTTGAAGAATTTCCCCTTTACAAAATAACTCCTGATCAGTCAGTTGAAATTAATTTCTCATGGGAACCAACTGTAATCAAAACAAATGAAAAAGTAAATTTCATTTATCGATTTTATGATGCTGTAAATGATCTTCCTTTAAGAAAAATGCAATATGATATTTCTATAATTCATAACGGTAAATTAGTTTATGAAGACAAAAATATTGTAGCAGGAGCTGGTGGAGATTATCGTCAATGGGTTTACGATGAAGCTGGTGTCACCATTGTGAAAATTCAAAACATCAAACCTTTTGGAACTGTAGCTGAAATGGGAATTTCTTTTTCAGAGGATGACTCAGGACGATTAGCAGATTTTAGCACAATAGTTTATGAAAATTCTGAAAAAAAATTTTCTTCAAAGGACATAGTTCAACCTAAACAAACCTTCCAATTTTACTATGAAATTGCAGTTGCGATAATTTCCGTGCCTGCAATTATGTTAGTAGTTATAATACTACATATGAAAAACAAAGGAACAAAATTCGCAGACAGTAAGGGAGAAAGGAAATCTAGTCCTATCTAAAATCATGGAATTAAAAAAAGAACGACACATAGTTAGATTGGCACTAATTATTTCCATAATCTCTGGAGTATCATATCTTGGTGTATTGTTTTTAGATTCTTCAAATTATTCAAATAATGCCGTTTTAGGCACCGAAATTGCGGTTTCGGGATTTGGTGAGATACGCCTATTCAATCCCCAACAAACATCCTTATTCTCAACTGATATCTATCAGGATTCTCATCTTGGATTTCAAATATCAAAACCAAACAATGATTGGGATATTCATCCTGTAACTGATGAACTAAACTCGAATGAATCGATTTCATTACAAACAAAGGGATTCATAGATGGAGTTTATGTTGAAACAAATCACAATAAAGAATTCATGTTAACTGTTTTTGATATCAAAAATGATGAGTTTTCATTACATGAATTCGTTGATCAACAAATATCTGAAATGGAATCTCAAGAAAATAACATAGTTTTGTTTGAGCAAGTTTCTCCCAATAATGATTGGGCATTGTTTGCAGTTGAATCCTCAGGAAACATTTCTTATGGGGAGCAACTATTGTTTCTAAAAGAGAATAGGCTATACATGCTACAGTATTCTGGGGATTCTCCACAATCAATGGACTCTGATTTAAAAAATGATTTAAAATTCATCATGGATTCATTTGAGGTAATCTAAATGAGAGTTGTTGAATTTTCAATAATTTTCTTACTTGTAAGTTTAGGCTTTTCAACATTGGTATATGGGCATGGCTTAGGTGGGGAAACTCATCCACCAGTAAGTTTGGATGGACGTGACGTTACCTTATCAATAGATATCTCTCCATCAATATTTGACAAAGATGATCCTGAAAGATACATCACCATTAATCTAAGTGAGTCAAAAAATCAGGCAGTAGTAGAACATGTTACCTTTGCACTTGAGATGTCAAAGGATGGTGAGGAAATTTTTAGAAGAATATTTCATGATGATTTTGGAAATTTAATTATCAAAGTAATTAATGATGATTCTGATGAAATTAAGATTAAAGGTGATAAATCCCCCGCAATAGAAGCATGGATGAAGACGGCTACAGAACCTGTAACCATGACTGGAAATATTTTCAATTCTGGTGGTCTTTACGAGTATAAGATAGAGATTCTAACTGCAGATTCTGATTTTAATTTTCTTGATAAACGCCTTGAGTTAGTAGGTGCAGTTAGTCTTGCAGAGTATAATACCTACGAGGTATTTGATTCTGAGCAAGAAACCAATCAAGTGACTGTTATTTCTTATTTTGATACAATCGAGAATTTTGAATACGGTTCAGAGGAAATTACATTTTCTATGCCTTTTGACTGGAATCAAGACTTTGAGCAACTCAGTGTAGTGCATCAGGAAGTTAGGATTTCAGAAGGGCTTTCAGAATTTCTTCATACAAAGTATGAGGCAAGAGTAAATGGTGTGCCCCTTTTGGATACTTCAGTTACTATTGATGACTATTCAGATGATGGAAGAACCATTCACATTGTATTGAATAGAGAAGAATTAAAACAGATCAGAGAACAGGCAATGGAACTTTCTAGCTCAGAGATGTTTTTTGAGATAGGTCAAAGTAAGGAATACGGCTTGCCTTTGGAAGCCGTTACTCCTGATCTAAGATACCGAGTAAACTTGTATTGGGAACCTGAGATTATTTACGCAGACGAAAACACTACTTTCTTTTTAAAATCTAATGAGTTATTCACTGACAAATCTGAAAAAAACATCCAATACAATTTAGAAATGCTACATAATGGTAATGTAATTTTCAAAGACCAAATATCAGGAACTGTAAATGCTCAAAAACCTGATGAATTTCAATTCAAATTTTCTCCTGAACACGTTGGAACCGTTACACTAAACATGTTTGATATTGAAGGAAACTCATTATCTGATGTCAGTTTTTTGGTAGTTGTTAAACCTCAGGATGTTGCAAAGTTTCCAATTAAATTAGAAAGTATTTCTGAATCAAACCCCTATAACAGCAAATATGCAGTAGATCTTACTTGGTTTCCAAACGTATTGGAATTAGGGGAATCTGAATTCATTATGACGTTTACAGAAAAAGATACTGGTAAACCCCTAAGAGATGTCACTTTTGATTTTGTACTGGTAAAAAATGGCACCGAGATACATCGCAAATCAGGCGTGGCAGTTGCGGGTGGAACCTTTGAGAATTTTGTATTTGTTGAAAAAGAAGCAGGAAATCTTACTCTGAGGATTGAAAAAATTGCAGGTACGGATGAGTACGTTGAGATCCAAATTCATGTTACTCCTGAATTTCCATTAGAATTTTTGTTAGTGATTGGAATATCTATAATTTTTATAATTATGCTAACCAAAACAAAATTTCTCAAAACTCTTCAAATTCAAACGCAAGTTAGTCAAGGAATATGAGATTAAATGAGTTGGAGGTAATCAAAAATGAATACGTGTAAAGGAGTATGCATAAAATATAAAATTAAGAACTTCAATGGAAATACTAGATATAAAAACAACCAGAAACGTTGCCCTCAATGTAGTGTTTACCTAAATTGTTCTGATGTGAGGTGTCCTTGCTGTCGTTGTATTTTACGTATTACTCCAAGAGCTGGAAAATCACGTAAACTATTCCAAGAAAGGAAAAATCGCTCTAGATATTAGTGAAATTATGTTTTGAGAGATAGATAGAATGCCTGACGATGATGATTTACCAAAAGATCTAGCTCATATCACTCCTGCATACAAACGCGCTTTATGGATTGTAGTTTTGATCAATGTAGGTTATGGAATTGCCGAGATGATTGGTGGATTCCTTGCAGATTCACAAGCACTCAAAGCAGATGCACTTGATTCTCTTGGTGATGGCTCTATCACATTCTTAGGCTTGCTTGCAATAGGATGGGGTCTTAAACTACGAGCTCGCTCAGCTCTATTACAAGGAATATTTCTTGGTGCAATGGGGATTGGCGTTCTTGGTTATACCATTTATCGTACACAAGTCTTGCATACCCCTGAAGCTGGGCTGATGGGAGTTTTTGGTATTGGTGCACTATTGATCAATGTTATTGCAGTTATCATATTGCTTCCACATCGCAAAGGTGATGCTAACGTTCGTGCAGTATGGCTCTTTAGTCGCAATGATGCACTTGGTAATATTTTGGTGATAGTTGGTGCAGGTTTTGTGTTTTTGACAGGGACATCATACCCTGACCTTATAGTAGCTGGAATAATTGCAAGTCTCTTTTTGCAATCATCGTTCTCAATTATTAAAGACGCGAGAAATGATCTAAAACAATCCAAATCTACGTGATCATAACTTGTTTGCAATCATCATCCATATGTGAGAATCATATGTGAAAAATGGTGTCTACTTTAAATTTAATAAAAACACTCAAAAAATATGAAAAATGCATTATTTTCTGCAATCTTAATTTTCACTATTGCTACAATTTCACTATCGTTACTTTCTGAGCAAGTTATGGCACAAACCATTATGACTCCTAGACAACAAATGATGATGGGAACAAATCCAAACCAAATCGTATGTACTGACGGTAAGGTTCTCATGATGAAAAACATGGGAATGCCTGCATGTGTTAGTCCTGACAGCTATCTGAGATTGGCTGATAGGGGCTGGGGTAGTTGGGATATGAACATGATGACAAAAGACCCACAACAAATGCAACGTGTAATGAATAGCATGCTAAGTAATCAACAAACTGGAAAACTATGGTATGATGTAATGAAAAATGATCCTCAACATTTGCAGATGATGACTGATCAAATAAAAACAACCATGATGAATCATCCTCAGATGATGAGTCCTATGATGAACACAATGATGGATAATCCAGAACTACGACAACAAATGATGGATATGATGGTACAACATCAACCAATGATGCAAGTAATGCGAGGAAACAACACTATGATGGATATGATGATGGGCAGTACAATGAATCACGGGATGATGGGAATGATGAATGATCCTGCTATGAGACAACAGATGATGGATATGATGATGAATCATCCTCAGATGATGTATGATATGATGAACAATGGAATGATGATGAACATAATGAATGGCAAAATGATGACTGGTAACATGATGGGCGGTTCTATGATGGGAAACAACATGATGGGCGGTTCTATGATGGGAAACAACATGATGGGCGGTTCTATGATGGGAAACAACATGATGGGCGGTTCTATGATGGGAAACAACATGATGGGCGGTTCTATGATGGGAATGAATCATGGAATGATGTCAAATATGAATAATGTGAGTGCTATGGGAACTGCAATGAATGATCCTGAACTAAGACAACAGATGATGTATGATATGATGAATCATCCACAGATGATGTATGATATGATGAACAGTAATCAAATGATGAACAGGATGAATATGGGAACTATGATGAACAGTAATTGGACTGTGAACAATCCACAAATGATGAACAACATGATGGGTCAAATGATGAATGATCCTCAAATAATGCAGAACATGCATGATATGATGTTAAACAACCCTTGGCACATGCAAGGCATGATGGGAAACATGATGAATCCAATGATGGATGTTATGATGGATGAACCAGAATTACGTCAACAAATGATGGATAACATGATGATGCACCCTCAGATGATGAATGAAATAATGAACAATCAACAGTTTATGCAGACTTTGAATCCATAATTTTGAAATCTAATTCAATCTAGTTTTACTTATACACCTAAATTCTTTGGTTTATGTTTACAAGAACATTCCTTGATGGTAGCCCCTTTTCTTAATGCAGACCACCTAATAAGTGGAATTATAATGTCATACAATCCTTTACCATCTTTGGTTAGACTGTACTCTACTCGTGGGGGAGTTTCTCTGAAGGATTCTTTTGAAATTAATTTACTGTCTTGCAGACCTTCAAGTGTGTTGACTAATGATTTTGATGTAATTCCCAAAAGTTCATTTTTTAATTCATTGAATCTTATTGTTCTGTGATTCCCAATTTCATAAATTACAAGTAATGCCCATTTTTTTCCAATAATATCAATAGTTCCTTGTAGAGGACAAAATAATGCAACATTTGAGCGACGTTTCATTAGTATCATGGTATATACTTTATACCTTAAATAGTTTCTAAATTATACTAATTCCATCGTGAATAAACTAAACATGATTGCAATGATTCTAAAGCAACGCAAATATGCGATGATTGCACTTTTAGCTTCCACTGGATTTGGTCTAGTACATTACTTTTTGTCCATGTCAATGCTTCAAACCCATTTTGACGTGATAGCCGAATCAATACCATTGTATCTTGCTACTTCCCTTTCACTATCAGCAGTAGTTGCGATATTAGCTGGTGTGAATATTTCATTACTTGTGTATAAGATCAAAGGAGTAAGAGGAATTAACCTAAAAAAATCGGGAGGTTCCACTGTTGCAGGAAGTGCTTTTGCAGTATTTACGCCGGGATGTCCTGCATGTACTACACCACTTATAGTAATTCTAGGAGCAGTGGGTGGTCTTGCAGTTTTTCCATTACAGGGATTAGAGTTGAAGATTATCTCAGTTGTAGCATTACTATTTTCAATATATTGGGTATCAAGGGGATTGCAACAACCAAGTTGTTGTAATATGAAGGAAAAAATACAATGAAATCACTTTTTTTTACAGTAGGTATTGGTGTAAGTTTACTTTTTGTAGGGTTTTTGGGAGGGTATGTCATATCCGAACAAAACTCCTTAATGAATATGATGAGCATGTCAAGTTTTGGAAATAATCTTAATTCAAAGTCAATTCATATGGGAATGAACATGTTTATGCCAAACCAATTACACATAGAATCCAATACAACAATCTCTTGGCAAACCCATGACATGGGAACACATAATGTTTCAGGTATTTTTAAAACAGATTTGGGAAATGAAATTACCATACTAAGTGGAGACATAGGTCACATGCAAACATGGAGTTATACATTTGAAGAATCAGGTGTTTTTGAATACACATGTGGTTATCACGAAAATGAAGGAATGAAAGGAGAAATCATAATTGTATAATTGCAATTTTTTAGATTTGATAATTAAACAAGTGATGAAAAGATGAAAAAGCAAAAAACAAGTAAATCAAACAAAATACCTTTCATAATTGGTATTCTAGTCTCAATATCTGCCGTTATTGGAATATTTTTTATTGGTTCATCACTTATTGCAGAACAATCAACAAACATGGAACATTCGATGATTCCTTCTGCCAAACTTGATTCCAAGATAGTTGATTGGCTCCACGTTCATGGTTTGGGATTAGATCCTGCGGATAATTCCATTTTGTATATTGCCACTCATGGCGATTTCTATCAAAGTATTAGCGGTGCTCCTCCTATCAAAGTAGACAAGGTAAGAGCTGATTACATGGCATTTAATGCGCCTTTGGTTTCTGGATATCCTCTTTATGCAAGTGGTCATCCCTCAACTGGGGGAAACACAGGACTAATCAAAAGTAATGACAGGGGAGTAACTTGGCAACATGTATCTAATGTGATAGAACCTCCCGTCGATTTTCATGCAATGGCAGTAAGCAAACAAAATCCAGAAACAATCGTTGGTTTTGACAGTGGGGCAAGAGGATTATTCAAAACTATTAACGCTGGAAAAACTTGGGAAACACTAGAGTACCCAGAATATATTTCCGCACTGACAATTTCACCTTTAGATTCAGAACTAATATTTGCAGGTACTGGAAATGGTATTTTTAAATCCAATAATGGTGGAAAGACTTGGATTCATCTTGATATGTATCGCGGATTAAGCGTATTTGCATTAGCCTTTGATGATACGGGAAAATTGTTTGCATCAATTAAAACCGTTGGCATAGTTCAATCAGATGATTTAGGAGATACATGGGAAAATCTGATGTCTGTAGATCTTACAGTTACAAGCATTACTGCTGATTCACAAAATAATGGACTCTATGTTTCGGGATTTTCTTCGGATGGATATCAAGAAGTCTACAAAATTTCTTACGATGGAAGTTCTTATGATTTGATTGGAACTAACAAGGGGTTAAAATAATTGAATTCAAAAAAACAATTTTGTGGTTATTGTCCCAAAGACAAGTGCCTGCTAGATTGTAAAATTTGTAATTCTAAATTAGGTGAGGAGTGTAATTGTTAACAATGATTCTGCATAAACAAACTCTCAAGCTAGTTTATTCTAATATCTTATCATGGGTTATTTCTATCTCTTTATTTTCCACACTTTTTGTATTCATGTTGTATGCTAGAGAATTCTTGTTCTTTGAGCCATTTTTTGTATTTCATCTTCCTGTAGATTGGATTCCCAGTTTTATTCTGATAGTCATAGTTTCAGGGCTTGTTGGACTAGTGACTAATTTAGCTGTTTTTCAAATGAGAGTTCTAAAAGCAAATTCTAAGAAAACTGGAACTGGAGTGGTTGGCTCTGTTATAGGTGTAAGTGCAGGCGTGTGTTCTAGTTGTGGACAAATAGGATTTGCAATAATCTCCACATTGGGGGTTGTAGGGTCTACGTCACTATCATTTCTAACTACATATGAGATTCCAATTAGATTGCTTGCCATAGCAATACTTTCTGGCTCTTATTTTGTTATGATCAAGGGAATTTCTAGAGGATGTAAAGTTAATCTGAATGATTCAAGCCATATTGCCAAAATACGTAAAGATTAGAATCATTCCTAAAATAGCCACCAATTAAAAGTCAATATTTCCTAATCTAAATTATAGTTCAAAGATAAAACTAAGAAATCATAAATTTAACATACAAAAAATGATTTTTGAAATTAAGTTCAAGTGTGTTTAACAAACTTAGCTAAACTCTATCAAGATCACTTGTGTAGAAGCCTTTTTCAATGTAAAAAATTTCATTCATAATATATGAAATATTTCATAATTTTCTTGGTTTTGGCAAGCTTTGCAATACTCGTGCCACAATCTTTTGCCGAGTGCACCTCATTACCGTGTGATGATGCCAATATCAAACTAGGTGAGCCAAACTATCGATTTGTTGATTTTTCATATGCAAATACAGTTGAAGACTCGATTAGATTCGTTTTGGAAAGAACTGGATACGGGAATTGTACTCCATATAATGCTGAGATAACTGACGAAGACGGCAATCTTGTATGGGGAGAAGCTACTTTTGCTCTATGTGATCCAATCACAAACCCTTCTTTGATTACGTCACAAATCAAAATCGGCTACAATGAAGATAATCCCATAATCATCAAAGAGTCTGGAACATATTTTATCAAAGTGCAAATTGATGACGGAAGCATAGAGCAAGAATTTATTGTAAGGCAAAATCATACTGGCATATCTCTTGATAAAACAGTTTACCCTGTTCCGTGGATGATAGAATCTCCACTAAAACAAGTCAAAGATGGAGTGCCAATCAATTTAATCAAATGTAATGAATCATTACAGCTTGAATGGAAACTAGATTTACAACCCATTTGTATTACAAGTGAAACAGCAGGAGAATTAATCAAAAGAGGAGTAATCAAACTTCGACTTGGAATGCCTGCTGAAAATATAACCCAAGAAAGACTATGCGTATGGTATCCTGAAAATCCACTAATTCAGAGACACTGTGATTGGAAAACTAACATCCTGTTTACATTCAAAGATGAAGGATTAGTTCCGGCATATGATGAAATACTACGTTTGTATGCAATGGAGAAAAGACAACTATTTCGAGATTTTCAATCTAATATTCAAGAAAAATATGGTTCTGAACATATGTGGGAATTATTGCCATCCCATTATAGAGGATATGATTATCATCGAGACGCTTTAGAGTTTGGAATACATCATGAAGTATTTGATGAAGAATCGGCTCCAAAATACGTTGAATTTATCCGAAGTATTATTGGAGAAAATGTGAACCTTACTGTTAGACCTGCTTACCCTATAGTACCTCAATCTTTTCCTACTGGAGAATTTTCTGAGGACTAGAAGATGAAAACTAGACTTTGGATAGTAATTTTAGCAATAATTACAATGATATTTTCTGTCACTTTTACATACATTTCATATCAAATGAACGTATGTCAAATGGATCCTGCTTTTTTTCATAATCCAAGAATGAATGGTGTTTGGGATTGTCTAGAATACTTGGCAAATCCAGATCCTAGTTTACCTGATCTGAAGCCATCTATTGATTATGATGCTAGATTTGTAGATATTGCAATTTTAGAAATAATTTTGATTGCAGGTGGCACTTGTTGCATATTATTTTTTACAACTAAGAGAATGAAAAAACCTCCTTTTTCTATATGTCTGATTATTGCAGGATTTAGTTTGTTGATGATCTTTACTTTCTTACTACCTGTATTCATTGACAGTCGTTTGATACCTGTTCATAGCAACATTCCGATGGTTATCTTGTATGGCGGTTGGATTTTGTTGGGAGTTGGAATGTGGCAAATACTTTCACATAGATTTGCAATGGTGAAAAATAAATGAACATCTTTCTATTGACTGCCATCATTTCTGCGGTATTGCTAATTTCAGTTCCAAATTCGTTTGCAAGTTGTATTGTCAATGAAGACTGGCTTGATGCTCCATGTCTTGACTCGCTGGTAAATGGGAGATACAATCAAGAGGAAGTAAACAAATGGAGTCAGTACTATTCCTACAAAGGCACTGAATTCATGGAACAAAAACGCTCTGAACTTGAAAAGGCAATCAATGAAAACACCCTGCAAGAATGGGCAGATGAATCAATTCAGAACAGAAATGTTTACGAGTATTACTTTTTTTCTGGAAGGGCTCCAAACACTGGTGAATACCGCGGGCAGTTTGATGAGTTTATGATTCGTGAAAGTTCAACGATTCATGATCCATACATTGATGATGAAAGATACCAATTAGCATCAAACAAAGTTGAACTTGGAGGTCTTGGTATTGATCCAGACTTTGATGTGTATGTTATAGTTGCTGTAGTTTTGTCTGGAATTGGCATTGGAGTTGGTTTGCTGTTTTTTTGGAGAAGAAAATGAAAAGTAGAGTATTGATAATTATTGGAATTGTTTTAGCATCTGTTGTACTGATAAGCTCAGTTTATGCTATTTCTGTTCAAAACAGGTGTGAATCTTTGCTTGGCTTTACACATTATCCACGCCCACCTACTCTGTGGAATTGCTTGGATTATTTGAGAATGGTTGACAATCCTCCGCCAAAATCAATACCTGAACCCGAGTTAGATTCCACTGTTCATGAAATCTGCGGATCTGGAACAACACTGCAAGATGGTATCTGTGTAGTTGAAGAATCCAAAAAAACATTGGATGGAACAGGTGCCTATGAATTAGATGAAGCGTTATGCATAGGCGGTAGAGGCTATATTAAAAATGACGAGTGTGAAAGAATTGGAAAATATGACATTCAAACAGGAATACCAATAGTTGAAAACAAAGTACAGTGTGACTTGCTAAATGGCACTTGGTATGCTGAACAAGACAAATGTGATTCTAAATATGCCCCTACAGAATATCGACTCCAATTTGGCAATTCATTTCTAGGGTATGACATACCACAAATTTGTACATATGACATAATGAAGCATTTGGCAAAATATTCAAATTTGTTAGATAAAAAATTTGTTGGAGAATATGGTATTGAGGACATAGGATTACCAGATGGTGTAACTCAAGAGAAGTTAGATGAATGCGCTGATTTTATCTTTAAACAAAGAATAAAATTATTAGAAAATACAGATGTCAAGACTACGCTTGAAGAAGTTTTAGAAAGTTGTGCTAATGATTCTCCAAAAGAAAGAATGGAAAATATATTACGATACACAAATGAGACCCATGTTTTTTTGAACTTGGAGTGTGAATGGAAAAAAATTGGAAAATATTTGGGTGAGTAAAAAATGAAGACTAGAGTTTTGATAATATTTACATTGTGTATTTTTTCATTATTCTCATTTATTCCTCATGATGCATATGCTTGTTCATGTGTTTCATATCCTGATTATTTGAGAATCTTGATGGAATCAAAGTCTGCATTTCAGGGAACTGTTACAAAAATAATAGAAAATGGTAATTATGAAAAAATTTATTTTGATATAACCTTCCCACAAAAAGGAATTTCAAATGCTGATGAGCATGCCATTGAGCAATTAACATTGAGCAGTTGCTCAGTAAATTACAAAATTGGTGAAACCTATCAAGTTTTTACGCATAATAATAATGGAATATCTGGAACAACAGGCATTTGTGATACAAAACAAATCACTGGATTTAGTGAATATTCACATGAAGATGAGAATGGTCAAATAGAGTATTACAGGGAAGATTACAACATTTTAACTCAATACAACCTTGGAACCATAATTATTCCTGTAGCCATAGCGATAATAATTCCAAGTTTTGTTGTTTGGAGAAAAAGAAAATGAAGACTAGATACAAAATTCCTATTATTGTGATTGTAGGATTTCTTGTGTTTTGGATATTTACCCCAACCATTGCCCTACACTCTTGTAATGCACTTGAAATAGATTGGAAAACTAATTGGTTTTGTAATGTTAATGGAGAACTGATTAATCAAACTTTTGTGTGGGATCCTAACCTTTCTAGTAATCCCACAATTCGACTAATTGATCAAATGACTCAACCAAAAACCTGTACTGATGATAAAAATGATAAATCATTGCCATCATGTGATGAAGTTGGTCAAGGATTTCAATGAATACTAGACTTGTGATAATCGTTGGAATGGTGACTGTATTTGCAGGAGTTGGCATTGCATATGGCATTAATCAGTATGATTACTATCAGGATCAAAAACAATATGAAGAATGGAGAGATATTAGAGAGTCCATACTGTCTGAAATAAGAGAAAGTAAAAACCGTAATCAAACAATACAAACTACAGATATTGGTTCGATGTCTGATGAAGAACGATGTGCATGGACTTTCGATAATTCCATGAATGAGTTTGTAAGGGAACAAGAAAAGTACAACGATTCACGTGACACAGTATCAAAACCATTATCAGAAGACCAAATAGTATCAACTTCAATACAGTTCGCTAAATGGCGTGGCGATGGATGTGCATTTTCAATTCCAGAATGGGCGCATTTATCAATCTATGAGAACTGGGTTTGGGAAAATATTGCACCGACATTCAAAATTAAGGGATTACATTCCCGTATGGTAGTTAATGAACCGATATTCATAACGATTGAGAAAATTGGCTATCATATGTGTGATTCATGGGATGCACGGATAGTTGATTTTAAAGACAATGCCACAATATGGAAGAAGACATATCATTCAGGATGTGTTATTGCAGACCATACAACACCGAAACTATTCCAATTTACAATATCCAATGAAATCCACCCTGTAGTAATTTCTACTCTTGGTAACTATACATTTCAGATAGAAATTGGTCACATATTTTTGAAAAAGGATTTTACCGTAATCGAATATTTTGAAGACATAGTAATGTATGAAGAATGGGACAAATGACGAAAATACAAAACATCAGAAGAGTTATTCAAATCTTTAATTATCAATAGTTCTTAGAAAGTATGATGAGTGACGAATTTACTAGTCACTTTGCGGATACAAAATTAAACTTATGTTAATTAGAACTAAAAAGTCAAACTATGAAAAAAATAGTGTGTTTTTTCAACCCTAACCAGTGGTTCTGATGAACACATTGACAAAATGTTAGATTTCATTTAAAAAAACTCAACGGACAATAACAAGGTAGCCTACAATTAAATCAAAAATCCAAAAGATTTCACAAATTACAATATTAATTGATTATTTGATTTGAAATTTTTAATAATTTCTAAAATTATTGTTCATTTCTTTTTCAACCAATCCCATTCAGGTCTTTCATCAGTATCATCATCCATAAGAAGACTAAAGGTTTTTGAGAATATGGAGTGAGAACAATTCAAAAAAGAATACATGAAATCACCTATTTTCAAAATTTTTATTTTTATGTCTACTTCTAGGCTTTGATCGCAATCGAGTTTTGCAACAAGGGCATCGACTTTCTTCAATGTAAAAGTAATGAGCACATAATGAACATCGCTTTTGACCTGCTGAATAACGCATGCCATTTTTAACAGGAACTGTTTTCAGTCGTTCACATAGTCCAATACAGGTTTGGGCCATAATTTAGAAGCAAATGACAAACCAGAAAAAATAAAGTGATGAGGAATCCGGTTTGTCAGTTATACTTGTTTTATCGCCTCTTTTTGATTCATAGTGACATTGTATATTTGGAATAGATATAGTGGTAGCAACACAATGTAGTACAATGTATACTGTAAATTCAAATAGAATTTTTTCAGATAAGCATTAAGAAAAATTGTTCAATAACATCACAGTTGCCATAATCACGCCCACACATACAAAGAAACCTTTTGATACAGGACTTGTTTTAGCAAAAAAATTCAATAGTAATTTAACAATAATAGAATGTCTTTATAAAATTCCTCCCAAGTTTTATTTTTTTGAAACAAAATCAGATAAAAAAATTACAGAAGGACAAATTCGTAATCTTAAACAGGAATTAAACAATTGGAAAGGAATTGCAGAAAAAGAAGGGCTTAAAATAAATACAAAATTTGCTCTTACTGATTCAATAGCACATTGGATTATTGATCATGTCAAAGAAAATAAAGTTAATTTGTTAGTAGTTGGATATCCAAAACTTTCTATGATAGAAGAGAATCATTATGATGATATTATAAACATGATTCACCACAAAGCACATTGTAATATCCTTACCACAAAAAATTAAATATCTACATAACAGGAAAAACAAGAGTTATTGTTGTTTTAGTTAATTTTACTTCTAATTTCTTCCCCAAAATATCATAAAATAATTCAGTAGCTAAAGTTTTTACGTACAATGACCAATTTTCCCCCAAATCGTGTTGGATTTTAAAGATGACAGTATTATTTTTCTTTTCTATGTCATGTTGCATCCAAGCAACGTGAAGCCATGTACGAAGAATCTCTATAAAATCTTCAACAGTATATTCACCCTTCATAAAATTGAGTATATCTGAAAAAGTATCTTTTTCTATTACCTCTGCCAAATGAATAATTTCTTTTTCAGTTAGTTTTTCAACGGCATATTTTACAAAAGGTTTTGTCATGGGCAACAATCCAACTTTTCTTTCATATTTTTCCCAGAGAATGTGATTACTCAAAATCTTTGAAACTAAAGCATTAAAGTTGATTTTTTCAAATTCTGCTTCTTGTTTTAATTCTTTAATTAAAGAAGAAAGTAATCTGAGAGACACAGTTTTTGTTTTATCTTCCAACCCCATTTTCTTTCTAATAATAATAAGAATTTAGCTGGAATAAAAAAGATAGCAACCTTTACATCTGTTTTTCTTTGTTTCAGGTTCAATTTCATAAAGATTTGAATTGTTTTTGACAATGTAATAGCAAATGCTGTTGGACTATTTTTTACACTTATTGTTCCTACATGCATTTCAATAATTTGTCATGTGTCTAAATTAAAAAATTTGCTTCTAGATTTTTTAGTTTAATTACTAGTTTTATTTATCTAAAAAAATGCCTCAGACAGAAGCAAGAAAAACTCTAAAAGACGCGCCAGTAATGTGGAGAAGAATAAATTCAATAGGAATTATTTTGGATTGCAATTCAACATATGCTGCAAATTTAGGATATGCAAAATCAGAGATTTTAGGTAGGTCAATCTTTGAACACGTAGTGAAAGACTCATGGGAAGCAATGAATGAATCACTGAAGTCATGGTTTGAGACAGGAAAAGTCACAGATAGGAAAATTACCTTCAAAAGACAAGATGGAAGTACATTTCCAGGATTACTTCAGGCAACAAGCATATATGATGAAAACAATAATCTGCTCGGCAGTAATACGGTAATTTTTGATCTCACTCAAATGAATAGTGAAAAGATAAAAGAATATGAAGAATTTTTTAAAGATGCAAAAAACAGACTAGATGAAATTAAAGAGAAAGAGTATGATCAATTAGATGAGAATTCAAAATCAGAGTATGATGGACTCAAAAAAATGTTTGAAATGTTATTAGAAGTGAATCTTGCAGAATTAAAATAAATCATTTAGGCTTGTTATTTATTGAATTTTGAATTTCGTCAAATGCATTTTGTACCTCGGTAACTGCTGCACCATCCTCCAAAGTACTCACATCGCCAATTTTTTCATTCTTTGCAATTGCTTTTAGTAATCTGCGCATTATTTTGCCACTACGTGTTTTTGGAAGTTTTGAAACAAAATAGATTTGTTTTGGTGTAGCGATTGCTCCAATATCATTTCTTATTTTATCAGAGATTTCTTTTTCCAATATTTTTGAATCAACAATGCCTTGTTTTAAAACAACAAATGCGACTATTACCTCGCCCTTCACATCATCAGGAATTCCACATACGGCAGACTCGGCAACATCATGATGAGATACAATGCAGCTCTCAAGCTCTGCAGTTCCAATTCTATGTCCTGCAATTTTTAAAACGTCATCTGCACGACCTAGTAACCACATATATCCATCCTCATCTTTTAACGCATAATCGCCAGGATAGTAACAGTTTTCATATTTTGACCAATACACGGTTTTGTATTTTTCATCATCGCCCCATAGTGTTAATAGCATTCCAGGCCATGGATTTTTGATAACAAGATAACCTTTAGTGTTAGTGGATACACTATTTCCATTTTCATCAACTACATCAATATCCACGCCAGGAATTGGAAGTGTACCAGAGCCCGGTTTCAGTGGAATTGTCTCCAAACCAGGTAAAGGAGAGATGAGCATGCCACCAGTTTCAGTTTGCCACCAAGTATCAATAATTGGACATTTTTCTTTTCCTATAGTTTTGAAATACCACCTCCACACTTCAGGATTTATTGGTTCACCTACTGTTCCTAGTAATCTTAATGATGAAAGATCAAAAGAGTTTGGAATTTCATCCCCAAATTTCATAAACATTCTCAGAGCTGTGGGAGTGGTGTAGAAAATGGTGGCATGGTATTTTTGTAAGATGTCCCACATTCTAGTCGCATCAGGAAAATCAGGTGCGCCTTCATACATTATTTGAGTTGCACCATGTAAAAATGGAGCATATACAACATAACTGTGACCTGTGACCCAACCAATATCAGCAGTACAAAAGAAGACATCAGAATCTTTAATGTCAAATGCCCACTTGAAAGTAGAATACAAGTGTGTGAGGTATCCTCCTGTTCCATGTAGTACACCTTTGGGTTTTCCAGTTGTGCCAGAAGTATACAAAATGTAAAGCGGGTGTGCACTATCTAATTTTTCTGCATTACATGACTCCAGAGCATTATTCATCAAATCACTCCAAAATTTGTCTTTTGATGTAATAGAGATTTTATTTTTTGTCCTTTCTAGAACCACAACGTGTTTGACAAAATCAAAATCTTTGATTGCCTCATCAACTACTTTCTTTAGCGGGATAATTTTTCCTCGTCTATATCCGCCATCTGCGGTAATAACTACTTTTGAGTGTGAATCAACAATTCTATCCTTGATTGATTCTGCACTAAATCCTGAGAAAATTACTGTGTGTACAGCACCAATCCTAGCACATGCAAACATCGCAATAGGTAATTCAGGAACCATTGGAAGATAGATAGTTACACGATCTCCTTTTTTTACACCAAGGGATTTTAGAACATTTGAAAACTTTTGAACTTGTGTGAACATTTCACCATAAGTGACGACTCTAGATTCATCATTTTCGCCCTCCCACAAAATAGCAGGTTTGTCGGATTTAGTTTTTTGATGAATGTCCAGAGCATTATATGAAGCGTTAATTGTGCCTCCAACAAACCATTTTGCAAAAGGAGGATTCCATTCCAGAGTCTTGCTCCAAGGAGCAAACCATGTGAGATTTTTTGCCTGGTCATCCCAGAATGACACAAAATCAGAACTAGCCTTTTTTCTTAAATCAGTGTCATGATTTCCAAGACCAATATCATATGTTTTATTCAATAAAAAGTGTATGAACTTAGATCTTTCTAAATGTTAAAAAAATAATTAAAAAAATTATTGTGCTTCCATTCTAGCAAGCCAATCGTTATCATTGTCGTCTTTTGGAGTTTCTGGTGTCACCTGTTGGGGTGGTTCTGGAAATGCAAATGTTGTTTCAGAGTCAGTTGGTGGTTCTGGTATTGGTAGAACGCCTGCCTCTATTGGTTCTGAATGATTTGCAAATTTTTCTGAATGTGTTACTATTGGTTCAGTTGGTGCTTCTGGAAGTATTGACTGAACTACTTGTTGTGGTTCAGATGTCTCCAGATATGAAACGGCAGATTCTTGGATGTCTGGTGTTGAAGGGGAAGTTATCTCTTGCACTTCCAATTCAAGGTCAGTAATTCTACTCTTTACATTTGCGATTTCAGCTGTTTCATGAGATACATGTTCAATTATTTCAGTTGTACATGCTTTCACTGTCTCAAATGTTGCATCAGAGATTTCATTACTCTTGAATTGTACTTTTGCATCAAAGGATAACATTTTTGCAGACTTCATTTGTTCGTCTAACTCTGTCAATCTTGCCTCAAGTTTAGCTTTGATTTCATGTTCTGTTTCATCTAATGATGCCAGTTTTGACTTGTATTTTTCGTGAATAATTTCTGCATCCACTTTCATGTCATCATTTTCAGAAACAATATCAATCAACGCCTTTAGACGACGTATTGTTAGTTGTTTTTCACGAATGAGTCTTTGAGAATCTAGTCTCCATTTTGGAATAAAAATAACAACATCGCCTTGCACTACAAGTTGCTCATATTGGATTTGCTGTAATCCCTGAGAACCGCAGTCAATGCCAACGGATTGAATACTTCCGTCAATGTCAGTTATTGTTCCAACGACTTTACCCATGAATGTACCGTACATGTCTTTGACTTTTTTACCGATAATTTCGATATCGTCGTGGGTCATGTGTGGTTGTCAAGAGATTTGTATAACCGACAAAGTGTAAGGAATGTTTTTGGTTTTGGTAAGATTAAATTCACTAACTTTCGGAACCAAAATCTTAGCAATTTTAAAATTTAGAGAGAAAATAACAACCTCATGATTCAAAGAGAAGAACTTGAACAAATTTTGAATTTTGTCGCAAACAGATGGATTGAAACCACAAAAGATCCAAACAATAAAGCTTTGGAAAATCTACCAAACGATTTTTGGATGAATTCAATTGGTGGAAAAACAGCAAAAAAAGGATTCTGGGTAACAACATTGATGTATACCGAAAATGAAGATGATGCCGCATCTTTCAAAGAAGTGTTGTTAAGATGGCAAGCAAAAGGCCAAGACAAGAATAGAGACAAAGGTCCCGATCTGATTCAAATTGGAAAAAAGAAATAGACTATTAATAATTGATTTTTCAGATATGTGTGTTGTCAGAATTTTCAACCAGTGAAAAAAAGATTTTAGTAGATCACTTTTCAAATACAGAAGGAAATGTCTTTGCAATAATAACACCGCGACAAGTAGATCGTGGAGCTTTGATGTCAAGATACAGCAGAACTGACAAAAGTATGAGAAGAATATTTCTTGATGAGTTTTTAAAAAATAAAAACAGAGGGGAGGAATTTTACAATCGAGTTCTTTTAGAATACGGCGATGATTCTGTTGCAGAATTGGGAGAAGCACAGATTGCAATTGAAGGATTGACAAATATCGCAGTAAAAAAAATAGAAGACAGAAGAATAGGATTATCATATTTAGAAAAATCATCAAGATATGTAGCATGGAATAAAAAAGAAAAAGGAAAATACAGATTTTATAGAGATCCTGAAATTACAAAATCAAAATTTGCAGATATGTATGAAGAAGCATGTAATTTTTCTTTTGATGTTTATTCAAAAAATATAGAACCAATGATAAAATATATCAGAGAGAAATACCCCATTGAAAAATACAGTTTCAAAGACTCAGCAGATGGAAAAGAAAAATTATTTCCCAAGTTGAAAAATGAATCAGATATAAGATCAGCACATATGATTTACAGAGGTTCAACCAAAGCTAAAGCATTAGATATTCTCAGAGGATTGTTACCGGCATCAACTTTGACCAATGTTGGAATCACAGGAAATGGACGCGCTTTTGAATATCTTCTTACAGTTTTAGGCTCATCTGAATTAAAAGAAGAGCAAGATCTAGCATCAAAAATCAAAAAAGAACTAGATACGACCATAAAATCATTTGTTAGACGAGCAGATGACAAATACGGAAAAGCAGTCCAAAAATATCTCAAAGACGTCAAAAACAAATCCAAAGCAATTGCTAAAACAAAAATTAAATCAAATCCAACATTAGGAACAAGAACGAAACTTGTAGATTATGAATCAGAGAAAAATGCAATAGATAAAATCATTACAGGCATAATTTATGAGCAATCTCCAAGTACATCATATCAAAATATATCTCAGCAGGTAAAGAAAATTTCTAAACAAAATAAAATCAAAATTATTGAGGAATTCACAAAACTTAGAAAAAATAGGCGACATAGGCCATCACGAGCATTTGAAACAGTTTACTATACTTTTGATTTGTGTAACAATTTTGGAATGTTTAGGGATTTTCACAGACACAGAACACTGACTTTAGAGAGACAGTTACTTACAACAGATCATGGTTACAGTATTCCAAATGAGATCAAAATTCTTGGAATTGAAAAAGATTTTAGAGACTGTATGAAGAAAACAAAAGAAACCTTTGATAAAATCAGAACAAAATATCCAGAACAAGGACAATATGTGGTAAACTTTGCATATAATTATCCGTATTTTATGAAATTCAACCTTAGAGAAGCATGTCACTTAATCGAACTAAGAACAGTTCCACAAGGTCATATAGATTACAGACGCGTAGCACAACAAATGTTTCATGAGATTAATAAAGTACATCCAAGCTTAAGTAAAATCATGAAATTTGTAGATTTGAAAGAATATGATTTAGAAAGATTTGAATCAGAAAAAAGAACGGAAGAAAAACGAAAACAAATGAAATAATAGAACAATATTCTAATATAGAAAAAAATAAGATAATTCATGACAAAAAAAGTTACTGAAAATCCTGAAGAATGGAAAGAAAAATTAACGCCGGAACAGTATGAAATTTGTATCAATCACGGCACAGAGCCCCCATTTTCTGGAAAATATAATAATTCCAAGATTGAGGGATATTTCAGATGTGTTTGTTGTGGGGAAGATCTTTTTTCCTCAGATGCAAAGTTTGATTCAGGTTCAGGATGGCCTAGTTTTTGGAAACCAGTGTCAGAAGAGAAGATAGAGTATGTTTCAGATACAGATTATGGAATGATTAGAACGGAGGTAAATTGTAAAAATTGTGGTTCTCATCTAGGTCATGTTTTTGATGATGGTCCAAAGCCTACAAACCAAAGATATTGTATTAATTCAGTTTCATTAAAACACGAAAAAGATTAAATCAATAAGGGATTCGCTACGAAGATGTATTTTTTGAACAAACAACGTATTATGAGTATAACATATTATGAAATATTATGAAAGATCTAAAATGTGAACATCATTGGACATCAAATGGATCATATTTCTGCATCCATTGCGGTGCAGACATTAGCAAAAGAACATAGAAATCAATCAAACAAAATTCTAAAAACAATGATTATCAATACGCATCATTTTGGCCATAAATTTGATTAAAAAGAACAAGAAATAGACTAAGAATATTTATGAAAGCAATCAGTCAATCCACACTATGATACTAATTCATTATAACATGAAACATTTGGAATCGTATACAACTATTGATAATGATTCCAGTAATAAGGAGAACTTCAAATATACAACAAAAAGGAAGGAAATGATTTGAGAATAATCTTATGTGGATTCGGTGTTGTGGGACAAAGTTTACTGAAATTATTTGAATCAAGATCTGAAGACCTTTATGCGAAATATGGATTAAAACCAAGAGTCGTAGGAGTTTTCGACAGTAAAGGAAGCGCAGTTGATTCATCAGGATTAGAATTCAACAAACTAATGGACGTAAAGAAAAAATTTGGGACAGTGAAAAATTATTCTGATAAAAAAAATTCAATGTCAGGTATAGAAATGTTAAAAAATATTGAGGCGGATGTTCTAATTGAGACTACCGCTAGTAATTATAAAGACGCAGAGCCTGGAATGACTCACATTATTACTGCTATGAAAAAAAGAATGCATGTAATTTCAGTCAACAAAGGACCGCTTGCACTAGCTTTTCCATCTTTGTTGGAACTTGCAGCATACAATCAAGTAATGTTCAAATTTAGTGGAACAGTTGGAGGCGGAACACCAATTTTAGATTACGCTAAAAAAAGCCTCAGAGGAGAAAGAATTACTTCTTTTGCAGGAATCTTAAACGGAACAACAAATTATATTTTAACAAATATGGCCACGGGTATGTCATTTGAGGAAGCACTAAAAGATGCAAAAAATAAGGGGTATGTAGAAGCTGATGAATCTTTGGATTTGGATGGTTTGGATGCTGCTGCCAAATTAGTAATTCTTGCAAACTGGATAATGGGAATGAAAGTAACATTACCAGACATCAATTGCACAGGTATACGAAATGTTACAACTGAGGATATTAAAAAAGCAGAAAAAAATAACTGCTCTGTCAAACTCATCGCATCTTGCAACAAAGAACTTGTTGTAGGTCCTAAAGAGATATCAAATGATGATCCGCTTTGTGTCAATGGAACACTAAATGCAATTGCTTTTACATCAGAGCACTCAGGCACACAAACAATTATTGGCAGAGGTGCAGGAGGCATGGAAACTGCCAGCTCCATTTTAAGAGATTTGTTAGACATCAGACAAGAGATTGCAAGAACTTGAAATCAAATCTAATTTCAAAAAGTGAGACGTCGACATTACTTAAAACAGTCTCAGAAAAATGGGGGATTGAGTTTCCCAAAATAAAAAATCTCAAAGTCCATCAAATTTTAGATGACGCACAAATAATCACAGGCGAAGGGATTAAAATATTGAAGATCAATGAAGACTACATTCCATTTTTATCAGAAACTAAAATGTTAGAAAAATTTCCAAATGTTACGGTAGATATGGGAGCTATAAAATTTATGTGTAAAGGTGCAAACGTAATGAGACCAGGAATTAAAAAATATACAGAGTTTGAAAAAGATCAACTGATTTGCATTGTAGAAGAATCTCAACATAAATTTTTAGCGGTTGGAAAAGCACTGGTGTCTAGTTCTGAGTTGGAGAATATGAAAAAAGGTGAAGTAATTAAAAACATCCATTATATTTCAGATAAGTTTTGGGAAACTGGAAAAATAATTTACGATTAAATGAAACATTTAATTTTCTGAACAAATTCTTGTAATTTTTCAATGTGTGTTCCTTCCCAATAGATTTGATCACACCCACCACATTTCCAAAATTTATCATGATAGTCTAAAACTCGTTTTGGGATTTTGTTTTGAATTTCAGATTTTTTAATTTGAAAAGTTTGAAAATTACATTTAGTACATCTTGCTAAATCACCTGAAATTTTATTAATTTCCAAATTTGTTTTTTTTAAAATTTCTTTAAATTGTTCAATTTCGTCCTCTGTAGTGATGCCGATAAATTGGATACCTTTCTTTTTTGCACGTCTGATTAGACATCCATCTTTGGATATTATTGTTCTATTCTCATTTTTAGCTTTTTCTAATAGTTCATGATCCTCAATGTCAGAAAAGTATTCAGTATCATATCCAAATAGTCTTAATTTTCTAGCAATATTACCAAGCATTGCATCAACAAAAAACAACATGTATCAATTTTATCAAAAATTCAGAATTATTTGATTTGCTCTGTAAATTCTTCTGTACCGTCTTTAGTGATTACAAGTACATCTATTCCATCACCGCTTGCAGAATCTCTCAAAGCTGCTGAACGTATTGCCCTTTTTGCCAAATCTATTGCCTCATCCTTACTCATGTTTGGCTTGAATTGTGGGTCTAACACACCTAACGCCATTTCTGCCCCAGTTCCAACTGCAGCATATTCGTCAGGAAGAACTGAACCTAATGGATCAAGAGTGTACATAATTGGTTTATCAACAACGCCACCAACAATTACTTGAGTCAGTAATGGAAAGTATCTTCGCTCATACATCATATTTGACATCATTTTTGCAACAGTGTTAGGAGGAACGTCTCTTTTGAGCTCCATTTTTCTAATTTTAGCAAGAGCTGAGATTTGTAATGCTAAAATTTGCATATCAGCTACAAGACCAGCACATGCTGCACCTACTTTGTTAGTAATAGGAAATGTCTTTTTTGTAGATTTACTTACAAGAAAGTTACCAAAGGCTATTCTTTTCTCACTGGCAAAAACCACACCGCCATCAAAAGTAATTCCAACAGCAGTTGCCCCGGGCATATACATTGACATAATCCAAATAATTTTGCCGCATAATAAAGGGCTTTCTACATTTTGCGCGCAGATTATGGGTAAAACAATTATACGGAAAATTTGAGAGTGAAATATTGACTACAGCAGAAATTAGAGAGAAGATCCTAAATGATGTTGTCTTTATGGGTTTAAGATCTGCCATAGGTGTGATCTTTATTCTTCATGGAATGTCAAAATTTAATCCAGGATTTGCCAATAATTTACCTAATATGGGGTTTCCAATAGAAATGCAAATCCCATTAGCATTAGCTGAATTGGTTCCAGGTATTTTGATAATTGTTGGAGTGTTAAGTAGATTATCCGCATCACTGATTTCCATCATTATGTTAGGAGCAATTTTCATGGTTAAAGGTGCAAAAAGTGTTACTGGTCAAGGAGGGGTTGAATTAGATTTAATTTTACTAGCATCAGTATTAGTCATTATGATAATAGGTCCAGGAAGAATTTCGATTGCACAAGCAATCAAAAAATTACCCAGGTGTCTTCATTAAGTCTTTCCAAAGTTTTGCATAATCAAACAAACGCATTTTGTAGTTTTCTTTAACAAATCAATTCTAGCAAATTCATTTGGAGAATGAATTCTTGAAAACATGTATGTACTTCCAATGGAGATGCAAGGCACGTTTAAAATTTCTACAAAAGGATGCATCGGACCAGTTCCAGCGTTCGAAACATTCAAGATAGATTTTCCAAATATTTTGTCAGCTGCATCTTTTACATGAGATACAAACGGATTTGAAGAATCAGTCCTAGCAGCTGCTTCACCATGAAAAATTTTGATTTTAACATCAGAGAATCCTTTAGATTTTAGATGATTTTTTAATCTCATTACTTGTTTTTTCGGGTCCATTTTAGGTACCAATCTAAAATCAATTTTGACTAATGCACTACCAGGAAGAACAGTTTTGGCACCATCGCCAGTATATCCAGAGACAAATCCAGCAATATTGCAAGTGGCACCTGCGACTAAGGCTTTTTTTGCATCAAGTCCTTTTTTACCACCCAAAAAAGATCGTATTCCAAATTCTTTTTTGAAAAAGTCTTCATCAAACGGCTCGTCATTTATAATCTTCAAATCCTTTTTTGAAAGTGCTGAAACATCTTTGTACCAATCTTTAATGAGGATGTTTCCATTAGAATCACGCAATGTTTGTACTGCTTCAATCAATCTCCATGCAGGGTTTTTTATCAAAACCGCCAAGCTGGAATGAGCATCTCGTATAGATTCAGAAACAGACAGTTCAACGAACAACAATCCCTTCATACCCAGACCAATTATGGGTGTATTTTTTGCATCAATGTATCCAAATTCCCAAATAACACCATCACTAGAAAATTTCTTTCGATATTTTTTTAAATACTCTTCAATATGAGCGCTACCAGTTTCCTCTTCTCCCTCTATCACAAATTTTATGTTGCATGGAACATCCCCTGTTGTTCTCAGATAAGCCTCAACTGCTTTTATTCTGGTAATTAATTCGCCCTTATCATCAGTAGCACCTCTTCCAAATATTTTGTTTCCTTTTCTTGTTCCACTGAATGGAGGATCATCCCATAAATCAAATGGTTCAGCTGGTTGCACATCATAATGATTGTAAAACATCAAAGTTTTCTTTGGGTTTTGTATGGATTTTACCTCGCCATAAACAATTGGAGCAACATTTTTTTTCAATCGTAATATTTCAGAAGATATTCCAGATTTTTTTAATATCCTTTGAACAAGTTTTGCACATTCTTCAATCCCTTCATTTTTTGCAGATACACTAGGCTGTCGGATCAAAGTTTGAAGATCTGAAATCATGTTTTCCATGTGAGAATCTACATGTTGAAGTGTTTTCATGTTAGTCACACAATTTTATCAAACGGTTTCATTGCAGAAGGAATTGCATCCAGCAGATCCATTGAAGTCATGTGTAATCCTATTTTTTTTTGAACTGCTTTTCCGGCCAATCCATTGATGAATGTAGCTGCTGCAGCAGATTCCAAAGAATTTCTATTCTTAGATAACAATCCTGCAACTAATCCTGAAAGCACATCACCCGTTCCCCCAACAGTCATTGCAGGAATTTTTTTCTCATATAGGTAAGTAGTGAAACCATTTGAGATGACATCAGTGGCGCCCTTTAGTAAAACTGTAATTCCATGTTCTTTAGCTTTTTTCTCTACAAGTTTGATTCGTTCGTTTTTTGAATTAGATGGTGATTCTCCAAACAGTCTTTTAAATTCACCAGCATGAGGTGTAACTACAACATTTTTGTTTGCAAGTAAAGGCAAAATATCAGGGATCAGAGCACTTGCATCCAAGGATAAACGTACATCTCTATCTAAAAGAGATTTGACAAGATGTAACAGGGCATTTTTTTCTTGTATCGCAAGACCCATTCCAATTGTTGCAGAATCTAAATTTCTAGGTAAAGATCCTAAAAGCTTGTTTACAGCGCCTCTAGTTAATTTTTGATCAACTAATGGAATGACAATAAGATTTGGCGAGATAGCACGTGTTGAAGTTACATTGATGTTTGGAACAGATGTGTAAACCAAATCAGTTCCACACCTAAGAGCAGCAATTGAAGATAAGATAGGAGCGCCATGATAGATGTAACTGCCGCCGATTACAAGAACTACGCCATTATCACCTTTTCGTGATTTAGAGTTTCTCGCAGGAATAAATTTTTTAATAATTGTGATGTTTAGATTTTTTGTAACCATAACAACATACCCTAAAAAATAGACGAATAAATCTTATTTCAAAGTTTTATGAATTGGTCAGAGTGATTTTTTAGTGGATTTCTTTGTGCGTTTTGTTGTTTTCTTTGGAGTTTTTGACGGAATTTTATCAGCAGGAGGTTTCTCAACGGATTTTCTCAATTGGCGGTCAAAAAATGCTTTTCTAGCAAAACACAGGTATGTGGTATGACCAATTCCTTGAAATGAATGTCTGGTTTTTCCTTCTCTTGCTTCAATGGTTCGGATAATATGTTCAGTAGATTCTATATCAGTAAATTCATTTTCAACTAAAGCAGTGGTTAATTTTTCTAATTGATTCATCGTAGGACAAATTGCAAAGATGCTACCACTGCCTTTTAACATCTGTCTTACCTTAGGTATAACAATCCAAGGATCACCTAAATCAATTAACGCCACATCCATATCAGATAATGGTAAGGTTTTAGCAGTTTTCAGATCCAAATTTTGTTGCGTAACATATTTTGATACTCCAGCTTTTTTGATATTTTTTTCTGCAATTTTCATGAAATTTTCATCAACATCAAAAGTGTAAACATGTCCACGAGGCTTTACAATGTTTGCCACAAAAGAAGTGAGCGAGCCACTTCCAGTTCCAATCTCCAAAATCTTTTGGCCATCTCCGATTCCAGCTCTTGCAACAATATAGCCAAGATCTTTTGGATAAACAATCTGTGTACCGTGCTGAATTTTCATTACATAATCATACATGGTTGGCTCTAAAAGATAGACATACTTGTCTTTGTTTGTAGTTAATCTAGAGCCATATTCTTTACCAATTGCGTCAGAATGTTTGATTACACCAATATGAGTGTGAAACGATTCTTTTTTTGAAATTTTTGCTAACCATTTTTTAGAATTATTATAAAAAAACAAAACAGGTGAATTTTGTTTTATTTTGGCCATGTTTTTTTCCTAAAAATTTTAGATAAGAATCTACTGATCCCACAAACTAGAAGCAAGTAAACGTTTAGAAAATTAACCTAAAAGTAATTTTTTTTGGTCCCGGGTTTTTAACAAAAACGTGGTTCTAATAGAGTCATTGAGTCAGAGACATCTTGCGGTGTTAGCTGGGGGCCCAATGCTCACATAAACTAGTTAATACAATTACAAAGTCTCCAAAGTAAAGGAGACTGTTTTTTTCTCTGGAACATAGTGGAATTGAAAAATAATCCAAGTTGCTACAAATAGTATTTTAATACCAATATAGACATCAAAGTGAATTGACAGAATTAAAGGTTCAAGGTTCAGGAGGATACATCATTGCAGATTTAACAGAAGAGCAAGCAAAAAAAGCAGATTTAGGGGTAGGAAAGTTGTTTTTGGCACCAATTGGAAAACTTGAGACCGAAAAAATGTTCAAACATTATTGTAATAATTGTGAAACAGAGTTTGAAAATCCACCTACAATTCACCTTGAAGAGAACACCAATGAGGAAGTAGCAGACAATCTAATACTTGTTGAAAGAGGGCAATATACTTGTGAAAAATGCAGTTCATCGATTGGAGAATACAGAGTATTCAAAAAGAAGGATGAATCGGCAGATATTGGTAAAGCTAACCCATCACAGTGATTCAAAAAACATAATTTACATCACACATAGTATTCAATAAATAAAGCGATTTTTTACAAAGAGCATGTCAAACATGAAATGTGTATCATGTGGAATTAGTTTCTTTTCCCCAATGGATTCGGACAAATGTTCCAGATGTGCAGGTAAAGAATCTCAAGGACATGGAGGTCATGATTCCTGTGGTTGTGGACACAGCCATTAATTCTTTTTTTTATAACATAATATATCATACAAATGAGAGTTCAAACACATGGCAAAGACATCTGAGGAAATGAAAAGACAGGTGGAGGAATTTATCAAAATAACTAATATCAAATATGAAGATCAGACAGAAAAAGTCAGAGAAAAAAGCAAGGTAGTAGAATGGCAATTCCACATCGGAGCAAACGTCATTGTTAGCAAAAATGTAAACAGAGATGACAGAATTCAAGTCAATGTTAACATGAGATTCCCTCCAGAAGATGCAAAATTACTAGTATTGAAAAATCCATCATTTTCAAAAGCAATTATGGAGATTAGTGAAATTTGCACAACTTGTGGAGTAGGACATCAATGGATGAAAGATAAAGAGGACATCATAGGATTGGCAATTTTTTCACATGTTGATGAACAGGCATTAGACAGAGTTTCTTTTCATAATACATGGGATAATGTTGCAAGGGTGTCAGGGCATGCCCAAAAGATATTGCGCGCAAATTTTAGTGGATTTCCAACACCCAATAGTGCATCGGATGAAACAATAGACAAGTCAATGTATGGATAAATTTGAAAAAAGATCAGATATTTTCACATTTTGGGCATTTGAATCCATTAGTGTTATCACCGCAAGATTCACAGTTAAGGTTTATTTTGAAATAGTCATATTTTGAAGTCTTGAAATATTTTCCAATTAATACTGTAAATAGAATTATTCCAAATCCCATTCCAATCCATGATAAATCCATCAGAATAGAGTTGATTTGAATTAAAATAAGTGTCAAGGTTATCAAAATAGACAAACAGGGAATCAAAAAAATAAAGTTTGGACAAATTTTGATTTTACAAAAATGACAATGCAACTAAAAATCAAATTAATTAAAAAAGTCATCAAATTGGAATTCCACATATTCGCCAACAATAAAATAGTTCAGAGGAAAAGAGAATTTATGAAAGAAATATCCATATCATCGCTATTAAAAAATATGAAGCAAGAGAATAATTACGAGGATGATTTATGGAAAACATGTTTAGATGAAAAAGGAAGAAGATACAGAAGAAAAGATATCAGTAATTCATTAAAAAAATTAGCAGGGTTGGGATTTATTAAAAAAATTAGAATATCAGGAACAGATACATACTATAACAAAATGCCCTATCCAAATTCTGATGATTATGTTGGATTTGTCAATAATATTATGTTTAGCAATGAATCTAAAATTAAAGAATCATTAAAAAAATTAGAAAGCAAAAAAATATTTGTAGACATATCCAAAGACCTTAATTCTTACAAATTAGCAAATCAGAGTAAAGCAAATTATGAAAAGTTATTAGAAGCATTTTCAAACTTAACTGAACTTGCATCAGCAATACAACTAGTAAAAGATACAAGTACGGATGAGGGTCTAAAAAAGAAATTGAAGATATGTCATTTGGAAATTATGGAGACATTGAATGAAACTAGTGAAAAAATCATAAGAGATCGGAAATCAAATGAAATGATAGTATTACAAAGACGTTTTTCAGGCAGGATCCCGAATCCAGGATTTCTCAAACTTTGAAATTTTGCGAGAGGGAGGTTTTTGGTTCATCAAGTCAAAAAACATCACTTCAGATAGATCAAAAACAAGAAAATACAAATTTTTATACTAGTTTTATTTTGCAGCATTATGAAATGTCAATGTACCAGTGACTCATTGTGTATGTTCCACTATTCTGTAAAAAACCCAGATTCTATAAAACCAAAAAATTGAATGCTTAGATTTGACATGCTGAGAATTCTCTTTTTATTACTTTAAACTAGAAACTATATTCTGGCTGGTGGACATATCCATATCGTAGCCCAATACGCTCATATTAATTGTAAATTAAATTATCTCTAAGATTATTTACCCATCACAATAAAATAGGTGATCTTTAGGTACCAATCCCGTCTTTTGAATATATCAATACTGTTTGTATGACAAAGGCAACCGCTGAAAGAAAAGGCATTTGAAATATGATAAATGCTAAAAATATAATCTGCCTTGCAGATGCAAATTACTCAAAATTGTCATTTATTGTTATTGTTTGTCATAAACTACAAACAATTCATTATATCATAATTTTTTCTAAAATAATTCAATTAGCAATGGAACCATTACGTTATTGTAAAATTCTCATAGTTGATGATTCAGCTGCATTTAGAGAGAAAATAAGATATGTTCTCACTGATGCTGAAATAGGCTATTATTACTATGAAGCAGTAGACGGGAGAGAAGCAGTTTCACAGTATATCACCAACAAACCGGATGTTGTAATCATGGATCTTATGATGCCAAATGTTGATGGGTTATCAGCCATCAAAGCAATCAAAAAATATGATCCAGATGCAAAAATCATAGTTACATCAACAAAAGAGAACAAAGAATTGGTTCAAGACTCAATCAAAGGAGGAGTAAAAGACTACATCATAAAACCATTTCAGCCAGGAGCTGTAGTCATGGCAGTTTCAAAAGCATTAGTTGTAACTAAAGAATACAAAGAGAAAAAAGCAAAACCAGTGACATTTATCGACAAGCCTTTATTGTATAAAGGAGTTTATCATGGACATGTTGTCAATGTTAACAAATATGGCGAATATGAGTTAAGTGCCAATCAAGATCCATTAACAAAAAAGCTTTTGCAAAAAGCACAGGATATCAAAGATATGGGAAAGCATTACGAATTAGTATTATAACATGAAAATCCAGCCTTAGATTCATTCATTGATTGTTCTGTGTCAGTTAATTCAGACATTAAAGTAAGGTTTATTGAGATAAAACAATTCTCATAATAGTGATTGGTTTGCACGCCAAGAAGTGATTTCCGAGCTGGTGGCTTAGGTTACCAGTCGTAAATTCTTCCGCTAGCAACTTCGGTTGCTAGTGACATTAATTCATTATTCAACAAATTAGAATAATCATTACATCTATTGAGAGTGTCAAACTAAAACTTCAACACCATAATGGAGTTAGAGAATTAAACCAATCTACAAATTCCACTTTAAGAAAAATCAATCAAAATTATTTTGAATTAAATAGTTAGGGTTTGCGAGCTTATTTATTTCAGCGATCCGATCAAAACCATCAATTCAAAAGACTATTGAAATTGTGCAGGATGGCTTAACTTAAAACAACCCACTAGTAATTCAGGAGAATCTGAAAAGTAACCAAACATGTCTTTTATCTTACAATCAAGTGGAATGTAAGAATATCCTGCAACATTATTTGTTACAAAAAATAAAGTAGTAACAGAGATTATTACTGTAATAATACAAAAAAGAAAAAGCCTAGTCTTCATTTCTTTACTTTCCATATCAACATAACAGGTACTACAACATACATCCCAACAATCAGTACAATAGTAGACAACCCATACAAAATAACATCAAGTTCTGAACCTTCTGCAAAAGTCATGATAGATAATGTCGTAACCATAGGAGTGATGAACAGTTTAACAGATTCTTTGAATATAGGACTATCATCTTCCCATTGTGCAATAGTCGGAGAAAACAAGTAATAGATTGAGTTAAAGCCACTCATGAATATTTTCCCAGATTCTGTGTTTAGCAAAATGTTATCTCTAATTTCACGTAACATTTGTACCTGAGGTGCCAACTCTGAACCATATGATGCAGTAGCTATCAAGCAATCACCATGAGTTGTTTGCAATTTTAAAACATGGCAAGAACCATCTACAAATGCTGTTCCTTTACCACATACAGGTATTTCTAACCATGTGCAAGTTTCAGATGAAAGAAAATGAGTTGAATTGTTATGGAATAAATCATCTTTTAGAATTGGTTTATCCTGTAATGTACAATATCTTTCCAATTGTTCTCTAGATTCATCTGATTCGGGATGCAAAGTTGTATCAACTAGAAACTGAGTAGCTAAAACAGTCGTGAGTGAAGAGAAAGACAGAATCACAGCAAATGCAACAATTATCAAAAGTCTAGTTTTCATTTTCTAATCAACCACAAAATATCCAATTCTTTTCCATTCGCATTCCAAGTTCAAAAGAGCATGAGTCTCATTTGTATATCGCAAGATGTTTTCCGTTCTTTCTTTGTGGGAGTCATTATTGCAACTATCTAGTACTTTTTGGAGAGAAGAATTTGGACTACAATCCAATAGTTTGTCTATTAGAATATCTGATTCCTTGACATTTACAAATTCAGGATTCCAAATTTTTTGATATTCCTCACAAGGCATTTTATGCAACTCATTGATAGGATAGTGCTTAACATTACCACTAGAATCATCTATTGCAAACCCGTCTATTGAGTCTGGATTGTAATTTACGTCATGATCAGACTTGTCAATTTTAGAATCTTCATTTGTGTCTGTAATTGTATCTACAGAACGACAATTTTGTGGAGGTTGCCATAACCACTCATCACAAACAACCGTCTGTCCTTCCATTGGAGGGATGTACGACATTTCGTTAGTGCCCCATGTTCTGTAATTAATTGTAGGATATACAACTGCTGTAAGTAAAAATACGGTGATAGATATTCCAACTATTATCAATATTCTAGTTTTCATTTCACATTAATTCCCAAATCCCGTCCACAGCCATATTGCGGTGCCTCCAATCAGAACTGCAATAAAATAGATGTATGGGATTCGTCGCCATAATGGAATTCCTTTTGAAAATATTGTTGTGATTGGTATTGATACCATTGATAGAATCCAGAAACTCAAGATCAGGATAGATTCATCTCCAGATGTTGGAAATTGACCAGATATTACTGAAACCCAAGGAAGCCATATGCCCACTCCAGCTATGATAAATGGAATTATAAATGAAAAATTGCTAAAACCAGTAACAAATGAAGTATCTAAATGGATTCTGTCTCGAGTAACCATATCATTCTTGGTGGTTCCGTTTTCAAACACAGTTACTATATCAACAGGCATTGTTTCTGATGTCTGGGTTGCAATAACGATACCCAATACAACTATTGAAAATACTGTAAAAAAATATCCAATTAAAATTGAGAGCAATATCTTTTCATTTTTTTGAATCATTTTCTAACTCCACCCAAGCACAATCAATACTGTCAATATGATGGGTTTCATTTTGCCATTGGATAATAGGGTTAATGCATGGGCCTCCTGATTCCTGACAACCACAAAGATCTAAGACTTTTTGCAACATGGGGTTATCGTTTTTTGTCCATCCCCTATCAACCAGATTCTGTTTTGTTGGTTCCGTTACACATGCAGGAGAGCCATCATACTTTTGGATTAGAACTAAGTCATCATTACATTGTATGTTTTCAGAATCCATTCCAACATGACTTTGTTTTAACGGAGGATAAATTTTAGGAGAACTATTTGGAATTTTATCAAACTGGTATATGCCAGTATCAAATCTTGGAGTAGAAGAAATTAATTCAACTTCATCAGACGATATTGTCGCATAAAATCTCCATGATACAATCTCATTGTCTTTGAATATTCGGTATGGTTGCTCCACACCATTTATCAGCACCAACACAGAGTCAGGGGTTTTTACATAATCTGTTGCAAGTAGATCTGAAAATGTTTGCTCATTCATGGTTATGGTATAAGTGTCAATAAAATCCTCAGAGGCAGACGTTGAAAAAATCAAAGATCTATCTTCATGGTCATATGCCATGTCAGTAAAGTAATTGGTGTTTGATTGAGCTAGAACAGAGTATTGTTTTGAATCTACAGTCAATGGAATATGGTAAAAATCAGCGCCCCCCTGATATTGAGCAAATGCAACTGAAGGAATCAAAAACCCAATCAGAACAAGAAAAATCACAAAATACTTCATACCGTATGAAATTTTATATCATCATTGAAAAGTTCTTCGAATCTTTTGTTAACTAAAATGGTTCTTATTGGGTCACAAACCAACACTGATTTTACAAAACTTACTCCCAATACCATAAACCACTAGCTCGTTGATCGTATGCTAAATTGCACGCCAACAAACCTAGAGTGGCAACATTGTTGTTGCTCTAGGACATTACATTCTGTCAGGTGCAGTTATTCCCAAAAGATCAAGAGCCTTTTCCAGAGTAAGTTTAAACGAATTCACAAGACATAAACGAGAATTTTCTAATTTTTCATCACCTAATTCCAAAACCTTACAATGCTCATAAAAAGAATTGAATGTGACAGCCAAATCATGACAATATCTTGCAATAACTTTGGGAGACAAATTATTTGCAGCATCACGAACTTGTAAATTAAATAGACCAATATTTTTAATCAAATCAATTTCGGACTTGTCTTTGAGTAAAGAAAAATCAACATCAATTGTAGGAGTTCTATTGGATTTCTCCAAAATTCTTGATGCCCTGGCGTGAGTATATTGTATGTATGGAGCAGTATCACCTTCCAAGCTAAGAGATTTTGTCAAATCAAATGTTATGATTTTATCCAAATCTTGTTTAATCATTTCATAACGTAAAGTGGCAACTGAAACATGATGAGCAATTTTTTCAATTTCAGATTTAGCCATTTCAGGATGTCGCTTTTGAGTTTCCTCAGTTGTTTTGTCTTTTAATAATTCATAAACAGAATCTGCGTTTACATACAATCCTTTTCTGCCGGACATCTGAGCTTGCTTTCCTTCAGTGTCCAAGCCAAGAGTCTTTGCAGTATCAGAACTTAGAGTCACGGATTCATAGCCAAGATGAACATATGCATCTGGTACTGACTTGAATTTTCCCATCAAAGATGTAATAATTTTTTGCAGTCTTGCCTGACGAGAATCAATTACAGTTACTACTTTTTCACCTGAAAAGTTTTGAGAGATGAGATTGCTTTTATTCAAAGTGGTTTGCCAAAGATCTCTAGAATTAGGCTGTGGTTTTTCATATTTTTCATAGTTAAATGGATCCTCTAACAACCCCAATTTCCAAGCAGCATAGGGAATATCTTTGGCAATGTAGGTTGCAGTGCCATTACTTCTCACAATCACCTTATCATCTTCTTTGTCCTCTCCTCGAATTACCCAACAACCAGCATTCTTTCCATTATTTTCAAATTCGATCAAAGACATATCCTTGAGTTTTTCAAAAATTTCACTCCACAATCCAGAACGGATTATCTGAGATTCAAAATTAAGGCAGTCATAATAAACACCCAAATTCCAGCAAGTTTCCAGTTGACCTGCCAAAACTTTCCGAGTGATTTTATCTGCAAATTTTGCAGTTTCAGAATTTCCATCTTCTAGTTCTTTGAGAACATTTTTTCTTATTTCTTCAAGACTAGGATCTTCTTCATATTTCTCAGTTGTTTTGACATAAACGTCATCACCACAATAATGATCAAACTTTTTTTCAGATGGGGGTTGTTCAGCAAAACCAAAGTGTTTGAAACCAACTATGATATCTGCAACTTGAAGACCAGAGTCATCGATATAATTTAGAACATTGACTCTGTAATTTGCTTTTTTTAAAATTCTAGATACACAATCACCAATTATGATATTTCTTATATGTCCAATATGAAGAGCTTTGTTGGGATTAACACTAGTATGTTCTACTACAATAGCAGAATTCTTTCCAATATCTACATCACCAAATTCATCAAGATACGACTCAGATAAGATTAATTGATTTAATTTATCCCAATCTGCAAAGAAATTCAAATAACCAGAGGGATGTGCCTGAGATTTTAAAACTAATGTATTGACACAATTTTTAAATTTCCCAGATAATAAATCAGCAATTTCCACAGGGGTTTTTTTGAGATGCTTGGCAAGCAAAAATGAAACGTTTGAACTTACATCGCCATATCCTGGTTTTGCAGGTTCTACTGCAAATTTTACATCAGATATTGAAAGTTCTGCAAGTATCTTCTTGAGATTGTTTTCAATTTCATCGATGATTGATTTGAATGTCATATCATATATCAGATAGTCTAGGTGCTAATTTATCTAATGCCTCAATCACCCCATCACCAGCATTAGCAGACACAGTCATTGTAGCCTCAGATTTAACAATTTCAGAAGCATTTCCAAGCGCAACACTTGTTTTTGCCAATCTAAACAAAGGAACATCTGTTGCACTATCACCAATTGCTATCACATCATCTCTTAGAATTGAAAATTTCTCCATGATTTTGGAAAATCCTGTCCCCTTGTCAATCCCAGGCGAATTGATATGAAATGCGTACTGACTATCAGAAAGTTCTACAGCAATATTGTTTTCAAAGAGTAACTTTCTAGCAAGATCTAAATCAAATGTTCGTTCCAAAACAACTTCAGTCATTCTAGGAAAGACCAGTTTTTCTTTAACATTATCAATATTGTTTTTCATCACATTTAACGCAGTTTTACATTCTTCAATATTGCCTAACAAAATATGATCGTTTGAATCAAGTGTAATGCAACCACCATTTTCCCCAACAGCAATTTTTGTTGTTCCACCAAACACTGATAGCAGATATCCTTCAACAGATGATCTTCCAGTTACAAAAATCACATTATGTCCCATATTGGTTAATCGTCTTAATGCATCAAGTGCGTCCAAATGAATCCTACCCCCACCATTCTCAGTTATGGTGCCATCTATATCTACGGCAAATGTTCTTGTTTTCACAAAAATGGTTTTTCGAACCGAATAATATTTGCTACGTAAGAAGAAGATATTAAAACTTAGATCAAAATCAAAGACAGCTTATTAGTACTGAAATGAAAATGAAAATATGGTTAAGAAAGGAGCAATAGAAGAAATTTTCAGCAAAGCATTATTTGCAGACGAACCTAAAGAATATAGAATTTCTTATAGAGATTTTCAAAGGATAAAAGAAACATCATTACCAGAATTTTTAGTGCAGTCAAATAATTTTCAGACCATTCCAATTAGTAGAATTAAGAGCATAAAGAAGAGTAATACGATTTTATTTGAAAAGAATTAATGAAAGATGAATAGTATTGGGAATTCCTGAGAAAATTAAAGCCATTCAAGATGAAATGGCAAAAACGCAGATTAACAAAGCTACTGAACATCATATTGGTCTTCTAAAAGCCAAGATTGCAAAGCTGAAAAGAGAGCAAGAAGCAGACATTACCAAAAAATCAGGAATGAAACAGGATGGGTTTGATGTTAGAAGAAGCGGAGATGCAACAGTAGTGTTCATTGGATTACCAAGTGTTGGGAAATCAACACTTCTAAACAAAATGACTGGAGCAAAATCTGCAGTTGGTGCTTTTCAGTTTACAACATTAACAGTTGTTCCAGGCATGATGGAATACAGAGGTGCAAAAATCCAAGTACTAGACCTTCCAGGTATTATCAAAGGTGCATCTACAGGAAAAGGACTAGGAAAAAGAATTTTATCTGTTGCAAGAACAGCTGATTTAGTATTACTTGTATTAGATGTGTTTCAGCCATTTCATGAAGATGTGTTAATTAACGAATTGGGAAACATAGGAATTAGATTAAATCAATTACCTCCAAACATCACAATAGAAAAAGCATCAATGGGAGGAATTGCAATTGCCCAACAAGTAAAATTAACAAAAATTACAGAAAAACATCTCAAAGATATTTTACATCTTTATGGGATTGTTAGTGCACGAGTTGTTGTAAGAGAAGATCTAACATCTGAACAATTGGCTGATCATATTGCCGGAAATATTAGTTATTCAAAAGCGCTTACAATTTTGAATAAAATTGATTTAGTAGACAAAGAGTTCCTAAAAGATTTGAAAACAAAAATAAAATCAGACGTTATTGAGGTATCAGCAAACTCAGATATCAATGTAGATTTACTAAAAGAAAAGATCTATGAAAAACTAAAATTCATTAGAATTTACATGAGGCCAAAGGGAGGAGAGACAGATTTCAAAGAACCACTTATTGCTAGAGAAGGAGATACTGTTGAAGATATTTGCAACAAGTTACATCGTAGATTAAAAAGAGAATTTAGATATGGTCTAGTATGGGGCAAAAGTGTCAAGTTTGGAGGACAGAGAGTAGGTTTGAATCATATTTTGTTGGATGAAGATGTACTGACAATAATTAAAAGACGTTAGTGGGATTTAAAAAAACAAAAATGGATCAGGATAAAAATTAAAAATAATTTGAATTGCACATCAAAACAATTAAAAAATAATTTCTTTATCCAAATTTGTTATATTCAAGCGTAATATGAAGAATATTTTGAGTAAAACAAGAAAGAGAAGAACATAATACATGATTCAAAATATTGTTGTAAATTTAACGATCAATCAAATATTGAAGAAAAAATTACTTGACAAATTGTAATCAAATTGTGTAAATTTCTTTAGTTTAACCACTGAAAAACAATGAAAAACTCGATTCAGCAATGGCTACAAAAAGAAAAGCTGCAACTAAACGTAGATCAACTAAAACATCTACAAAAGCAGCTCCTAAAAGAAAAGCAGCAGCAAAACGTAAAGCAGCTCCTAAGAGAAAAACTGCAGCAAAGAAAGCAGCTCCTAAAAGAAAAGCAGCAGCAAAACGTAAAGCAGCTCCTAAGAGAAAAACTGCAGCAAAGAAAGCAGCTCCTAAAAGAAAAGCAGCAGCAAAACGTAAAGCAGCTCCTAAGAGAAAAACTGCAGCAAAGAAAGCAGCTCCTAAAAGAAAAGCAGCAGCAAAGAGACGATAAAATCGTCAATAAACTAACAATCGTCATCTAGACGACGAATTGTTTTCCCTTTTTCTAAATTTATTAGTGAAAACTATGGTGTTAGATTTTTTAAAACAATTTACAAAAAATGAATTTTTGTCAATCAAAAAATTTGAAAATTATTTAAAATTCAAAAAGGAGAAAGATTTCAAAATAATTTAAAATGTGAAAAAAGGATCAATAAAGATAACTCATTAATTTTATTTGCTCTTCAGTTGTGATGACATTTTTGTTTGTCAAAATTTCTAACAAATCTTTGAACAGTGCTTTTTGTTCAGACGACATTCCACCTGATGGACCTTTTTCTCCTGGCGGACCTGGTGGACCACGTGGACCTGCAGGACCTACGGGACCCTGACCTCCTACTGGGCCCTGTTCACCAATAGGACCAATTGGACCTGTTGGACCACGTTCACCTTGTGGACCCTGAATTCCTTGTGGACCTTGGGGACCTTTTTCTCCAGAGGGGCCTGTTGTTCCTCTTTCTCCTTGTGAACCTTGTGGACCTTGGGGACCTTTTTCTCCAGTAGGACCCATAGGGCCTGTTGAACCTTTTTCTCCAATTGGTCCTACAGCACCTTTTTCTCCTTTTTCACCTTGTGGACCTGGAACTCCTGTAAGCCCCTTAGCACCAGCAGGACCTTGTGGACCTTGGGGACCTTTTTCTCCAATTGGTCCTTCAATACCTCTGGTACCTTTTTCTCCAATTGGTCCAGGTGGACCCATAGGGCCTTTGTCGCCAAGAGGACCAGTTGGACCTGTTAATCCTTTATCACCATGAGGTCCAGGTGGACCCATAGGGCCTTTGTCGCCAAGAGGACCAGATGGACCTTTTTCTCCAATTGGTCCAGAGGGACCCTGAAGGCCTTTTTCTCCTTGAACACCAGATAAGCCAGTAGGACCTTTGTCACCGGGTGGACCTGTTGGACCTGTTAATCCTTTATCACCAGTTGGACCTTGTTGACCCTTGTCTCCTTTTTCTCCAGGAGGTCCTCTTAATCCAGAAAGGCCTTTGTCACCGGGTGGACCTGTTGGACCTGTTTCACCTTTGTCGCCAAGAGGACCTTTTAATCCAGTAGGACCTTTGTCGCCAAGAGGACCAGTAGAACCTTTTTCTCCTTTGTCACCAGGAGGACCAACAATTCCTTTATCACCCTTGTCTCCTTTGTCGCCAGTAGAACCTTTGTCACCAGTCATTCCTTTATCGCCAGAAAGCCCCTTATCGCCTTGTGATCCTTTGTCACCAGTAGAACCTTTGTCACCCGGAGGACCTTGTGGACCATCTGGTCCTTTATTACCAACAGGTCCTGGCGGGCCAGGTGGGCCCATAGGGCCTTTGTCACCCGGAGGACCTTGTGGACCATCTGGTCCTTTGTCACCAGACGAACTTGAAGATCTAGAAGATCTTACAGTTGTTTTTGGAGTTTCTATTTTTTGATTTTGAATATATTCAGGTTTAATTTCAGAATGTGTTTGAGTTGCAGGTTTTTTCAATGGAACGTCAAACACAGAATGTAATGAAGAAAATAGATCAGTCACAACTATCCAAATAGTATCAAGGGTTTCAATTGAAGATGGTAATGGATTATCAGATGATCCAATTTTCTCAGAAAACATGCCATCTTTTACTCTAAGATGAAAATTTCCTCTCCACAAAGAAGAGAATTGTTTAGTTCGTATTGCGTCATCAGAAGGTTTACTATCAGTGATCGAAATTTGGACTTCATAGACACCTGATTGCTTAAAGGGAGCCTTCCCTTGAATTTCTATTCGGGGTCGAGATGACACATTCGTTTGTGTATATTTCAAGTATTTCTGTATTTAGATGCTTGAATCCACACATACACAAAAACAGGATTAGGCTCAATTAAGGATGGTATTTATCTAGATAAAATGCCAATTTGAGCTAGTGAAGAAACCTTTCGGGAGAAAATCAAAGGAAATAGACGGATCCAAAGTAAAAAAGGAGAAAGTGGAAGAGACAAGCCTAGTTGATTCAGACTACAATCGTAAGAAATTATTCAAAAAAGGAATCAATTTGATGGCAGATGAAAAATTAGAAGATGCCATAGTAGTATTTGAGCAAGCATTACGAATTGAACCAAACAATATCGAGACGTTGATGAAATTGGGGTATGCAAGATTCCATCTAGAAGACTATGGAGAAGCACTGAAAATATATGATAAAATCCTCGATGTGGATGTTACAAATCCAGAAGCTTGGAATCTAAAAGGATTAGTTCATTATGAACAGAAAAATTTTTCAAAAGCACTAGATTCAGTTGATAAAGCAATTGAGACGGATCCAACATATGCAATGGCTTGGTATAACAAAGCCTGTTTCTTATCATTGCTAAATCAAGTACCAGAATCCTTAGAAGCTTTGAAACGTTCAATTGAAATTGATGTAAAGAATGCAAGGAGATCAATTAGAGACAAAGATTTCTCCAATGTTAGAATTGAAGAAGGATTCAAAAGAATTCAAGAAGTTGTAGTTTTAGAATCGGTCAGACAAGGATATCATACATTAGGTTCAATTGTGTGGACAACATTTCTAGACAAAGTAGATGCAGAAACGGCATTAAGAAAATTATTAGAAAAAGGATTAATTGTAAAGAATGAAAAACGTGACGGTCTTAGTAAAATTCCAATTTATGATCTTGCACCAAACGTTGCAGAAAAATTGGGAAAAGAAAAGAAAGGATTGTTTGGGATTACAAGAAAAACATTACCAAAACCAGTGAAGAATTTGAAAGAATTAAGTCAAGCAATTCAATCAGTTAGAGAATCAATAGAAGAAGAAGATTTAGAGAAGACAATTGAAATTTTTGATACATTCATAGATCCTGCAAAATCAGGGGAGCAGATGATAGAGAATTTCTTTGATGAGCATAGAGAAATCAGATTATGGAAGATTAGACTAAAAGATAGAGGTGAAGAATATCTAATTGAAAATAAAGAAAAGATGTTAGTTTTATTTGGAAACATTGAAGCGACAATTACTAAAAAACTCAGAAATGAAATTAGCTATTCAGCAGACAAATCCCAATAACTTGCATCTTCTTGTTTTTCAGTAGGTTTCTGAAGACTTTTCCATTCCTTAAATGAGCGAACGTATAGTTTTGCATTAGCAAGTCCTGCAGATTTTAAGGCATAATACGCTAGCCCAGAAAGAGTACCAACACTCCCACAATAAGTGATGATTTCAGAATCGCCGGTTATTCCACGATTATCCAGTAGTCTTTTCATGTCATCTTTTGAGCGTAAAATTTTATCATTACTAGCAAGAGTTCTGTACGGAAGGCTAATGGCACCAGGAATATGCTGTTCGAGAAAATTCAGTCTCTCTCTATTATCAATTAGGATCACATCATCTCGTGTTTTTACACTTTCCAGATAATCAGAAGTTGCCAAAATTTCAGGTCGCAAATGCATAGAATGCTCCTTATTTTGAATTTCAGGAGTTTGTGAATCATTTTCCAAACCAAGTGATTTCCAATGACTATAGGTGGTTTCAAGCAAGGTAACATCAGAATGTCCAAGATATTCCAATGTCCATGCAACACGAGATGCTAATGCACCGAATGTGTCATCATAGACCACAACTGGAGTTTCATCATCAATACCCATAGAGCTTACAAGTTTTAAAACACGTTCAGGACTATCATCGGATAAAAGATTTGACAGTGGTAAGTTTACAGATGTTGGAATATGATCTTGTTTGTAATCACCTTCTCGTCTAACATCGATGACTCGAACACTTTTGTCTCTTATTTCAGAACGTAAAGAATCAACATCAGTAATGATTTTACTTGATTCTGTCAAGCAGCACATTCACCTTTTCCAGTTTTTGTATGATAGCTAGTATCACTACCATAATCAAGATAGAAATCAGGATCATCGTCTTTCGTAGGAGGAATGATTAATGGTTCCAAAACTTTTTTGATGTCGTTTATGGATTTTATATCAGAATCCTCATTGCCATTTACAACTCTATGAATCCACGATTTTAAAGTGTCATCAGGTTTTTTCTTTTCTTTGAAGAGTTCAATTATTTTCAAAATGATAGGAATTACTCGTTTTGCAGGAATTCTGAGACATATTTCACCAAGCATAGTGTCACCATCTGAACGACCGCCTAATGACATCTGGTAATTCGGATACATGTCTTTTCCAACACGTGCTCCCCCTCCAAAGAAACCAATGGTTGCAATTCCATGTTGGCCACATGAATTTGGACAACCACTTATCTTAATAGAAGAATCATTTAGATCATCATCTTCATCTAACCTCAATTCTAGGAATTTTCTTTGGATTTCTTTTGCAAGTCTATGAGAGTTTGTTAATGCCAAATTACAGGAAGTGGTTCCAGAACAGCCTATAGGAGCAGTCATGGTCAATGCGCCAGATTTTGCCAATCCCACTTCAAGTAGTTTAGAGTACAATCGGGGCAAATCATCCTCTAGTACATAGCGCAATGCAACATTTTGCACAAATCCACAACGAGCCTTACCCTCAGACGAAAAGTCACGAATAAGATCACCTAATGCACGTAATTGATTTGCAGTAATATCACCAGCTTCAAGGGTGATAAACACGGAACGATAATCAGACTGTTTTTGTTTTACAGTATTTGTTTTAAGCCATCGTGCATAACCATCAGGAATTGTTCCGCCACTTTCATCGGAAATTCTGATCGGTCTTTTTATTTCATCAGGAGTAATGTCAACATCAAGTTGTGTTACAATTGATTGTGTAGCCCTTACAATTGCTCTTTCTTTGAATACAAGATTTTGGAATTTCTCCCAACCCATATCATTTACAAGATATCTCATTCTGTTTCTTGCAAGATTTTTTCTATCACCTAATCTATCAAATATCCTCATTACTGCAATTGAAGTGTAAAGTAAATCTTCGTCGGAAGTAAATTCTTCTAATTGATGTCCAACATAAGATTTATTGCCCAATCCACCACCAAGGAAAATTTTGAAACCTCGTTGAGAAGTTCCATCAATCTCTCTAATTTGTGGAATAAGACCGACATCAACCATTCTTACCATTCCATGTTTCTCACAACAGGTAAAATTGAATTTGAATTTACGGGGAAGATTTTGGGCCATGGGATTTCTTAAAAAGAACCGCGCAGTTGCAAGTGCATACGGTGTTGAATCAAATTCTTCATCAGGACAAACACCAGATAATGGGCTACACATTACATTGCGTACTGAATTTCCACATGCCTCTCTAGAAGTCAGACCTACTTCGGCAAGACCTCTAAAGATTTCAGATACATCTTCAAGTATTACCCAATGTAATTGAATATTTTCTCTAGTAGAGAAATGCGCACTGCCAATGGAATATTGTTCACTGAGTTGAGATATTTTTTCAAATTGGTGTGGATAAATTTCTCCAGCAGGAAGTTTGATTCTAACCATTGCATAGTCACTGGTCATTCTGGTTCCATATGCACCATGTTGAAGCCTAAATCTTCTAAAACTATCTTCATCATATTTTCCTTGACGGAACAGTTTTACAGTTTTAGCAAAATTATCAGCTTCTTCGATTCTAGCCCAATTGATTTTAGGCTTTACAGAATCAGCGGGAGTTTGTTTAAGATCAGGTGTTGTCAATCAAAGAAATTCCTTTTAGTTTGGTTATAAATTTTTGATATAGGGATGTTTTAGGAGAGAAATTTTTAGGAAGATACAGAATTTTCCGGCTTTGAAGACATTCAAATTAATTTGATTAGTTTTACCTAATTTCTAAAAATGTGGGAAAGTATTAATTGTTAAGAAAATGAAACCACGATATGCAAGAAGCAACAGTTGCAGAACAATCAAATAAAATTTTTACAGATGTACGTGAGGTTGAAATCACACGTGCAATAGCAAATGAATTTCATGACGTGTTAATTGACAGAGCAGATTCAGATGTAATAATTATCGGAGCTGGTCCAGCAGGATTAACAGCAAGCAGAGAACTTTCAAACATGGGCTTCAAAGTTCTCGTAATTGAGCAAAATAACTATCTAGGAGGAGGTTATTGGTTAGGAGGTTACATGATGAATCCAGTAACAGTCAGAGAACCAGCACAAAAGTTTTGGGATGAATTAGGAATACCATACAAAAAAGTTGCAGATGGATTATACTTAACCCCCGGGCCACATGCAGTATCAAAATTAATTGCTGCAGCATGTGATGCAGGCGTAAAATTCCTTCAACTCACAAAGTTTGATGATTTAGTATTGAAAAATGGCAGAGTAACAGGAATTGTTGTGAATTGGATGCCAGTTTCAGCATTACCACGAAATATCACTTGTGTAGATCCAGTTGCATTAGAAGCAAAAATAATCATCGATGCATCAGGACATGATTCAGTTGCAGTAAAAAGACTAGTAGATAGAGGACTGGCAAAATGGAAGGGAATGGAGCCAATGCATGTCAACGATGGAGAAGAGCACGTAGTTCACAAAACTGGAGAAGTTTATCCAGGATTAGTTGCAGCTGGCATGTCAGTCACAGAAACACATGGACTAGCAAGAATGGGACCAACGTTTGGTTCGATGCTATACTCTGGAAAGAAAGCAGCTGAAATTACAGCAGCAAAAATCAAAGAACTTGAAAGATAGCAGTTAGTTTTCTAAAGGTTTAGGCTTATAATGTTAAGATTACTAATCAAGCATTATCAAAAGTCTAGTTTTCATTTTCTTCTCAAAATGCATTTGTAAAACTCCTAAACCAGTCAACCCATCGTGGTTCTAGTTTGCATATTGATGTACAAACATAATTCTCAGGTGCGTCTGGTGGAATGATACATGGTTTGCATGTCATGTCTGCCATAGACCATATGGCAAATGAAACTATTGTGCCAATTAATGCAAAAATAATGTGGCGGTATTTCAATTTCCCTCAACTTTGCATCCCGTCTCTCCGGGAAGACAATAAACTTGGAACTTGAATAGAATTGTTTTTGCAGAAATATCATCAGTCACATCAACGTATGCAAGAAGTGTTTTGATATCATCAAAGATTTTTGGAATCTCCCAAGAGAATACAAACCTTCCAGAGTCATCAGTTCTTCCCGTAAAGTCTCGAATTATATTCTCACCATAATCTTCTATTGTAATTCTTACAAGTGCATCTGAGACAGCATACCCATCTCGTGTTACATTAACTACAATATCATGTGTTGTTCCACGCCTTACTTGTTGTTGTCCTGTAACTTCAACTTGTATACCAGAAGGGGCAGTTGGTTCAAGTTCAGATTCTGGTTCAGGGATTGGTTCTGGTTCTCCTGAAACATAATCAGAATCAGGAGTATACGTAACATGAGGCACATCAAGATTCATCGATTCTATAATTGGAAGTAAAGCATCAGTGGTGCCGTTCCACCAAACATCCACTTTCATTCTATCCTCTCGGAATATCTTTACAGACGACAAGGTCTGAGCATCATAGTCGATTCCTTCTGCATATGTTCCATTCAGATCATAGATCTTCTTGTTTTCCAGTCTTGGAATGTCTTCAAGATAATACGTCATGTTGAAGTTTTTGCCCATAGAGTGATGTATTATTACCAAGGCTCCATATTGCGCATAATAGTTATCTGCAACATATGGTGAGATGTCCATTTTGAAATCTTCAGGAAGATAGGTTATGGTTGCACGAGTTTTTTGTTTGTCAATTTTGATAGTATCTAATGCATAACCTTGAGGCAAATATGACGGGATACTCAATTCAAAGTCCACAGTTGACTCTGCATTCTGAATTGATTTGACATATGTATCCGTAATCTTATGACCTGTGTCTTCTGGAATAGGAACCTGTTGGGGTTCAGGTATTACAGTGGAAGATTTTGGTGGAGGATTTTCAATCATGCTCAAATAATGTAAACAAGTCCACAGAGTAAGTGGACGCGGATAATGCCTATCGCCAAGCATAGTTTCACATTTATTTTGAACAGAAATAACATAAAATGAGCTTATTAACACAACAGATGCCAAAACAATTCCAATAATGATTAAAGCTCTAGTGTTCATTTTCTATTCTACACAAATGTATTCTATTTTTTCACCGCAGTATGGACAGTAATTCATTGGGAAAAACGCAATGTTTCCATCTACGCTGATATCCTTGAAATGGAATTTTGCCCATTTGATATTCCAAAGTTGGAAATGCTTGTCATGTTCTCTGAGTTGCTTGCAGCACCACCAAGTTCTGTGAGTATCAACTCGAAATTCTGTAAATTTTTCACATGTAGGATCATCAAAGTGTTTGGTGTAGAATACTTTCAATTAATCAAACTAAAATTATGATATTCATAAGTAATTCGAATCATTTGCAGATACAAAATCTAAATTTTTGCTAGTCGGGCCAAAATCTGACCATGAAGCACTATGGTCAGTTAATATCTCCTTCATAAATCATGACTAATTACCCACTGTTTTTTCATAAAATTAACAATATTTATTAAATTACAGTGGGTACTAAAACTGTGGTCTCTGTTATTTCAAGGGAGAAAAATGGGAAAAAATACTATTCCCTAAAACACACCACTGGGAACAGGCAAAAAGAAAAGTATCTTGGATTGAGAGTTCCAAAAAACATTGAAGAGATAAAAAAAGAATTTCTGCTGGAATTTTATCATGAGCAATGGGATACACAAATAGGGACAATAGCAAAAAACTACCAAAAAGAGGTAAAAAACAAACCCCCATCAATAAAGCAAAAAGACTTTGAGAGTTTTGGAATATCATTTACATACAACACACAGAGAATGGAGGGTTCAAGTCTAACTGAGGCAGATACCAGGGACTTGCTGATACATGGAGTAACACCTACCAAAAAATCCCAGATTGACAGCATAGAGACTAAAAAGCACTACGATCTGTTCATGAAACTTGTAACATCAAAGAACACAAAGATTACAAAGAAGACGGTGATGGATTGGCACAAAGAAATTTTTGGTCAGACAAAAATTGGCGAGGCAGGCAATCTCAGAACGTATCGTGTCGGCGTAATTACAAATGACAAGATAGAGTTTGCTCCAGTACAAAAGATTCCAGAAAGAATGGATTCGTTTTTCAAATGGCTAAACAAAAACAAAACAACAAACTTTGTAGAACTTGCAGCACTTGCTCATTATTACTTTGTAACCATCCATCCATTTGGAGATGGGAACGGAAGGATATCCAGGCTGATTATGAACTACATCCTGTTTGTCCATGGATGTCCGTTTATGCAGATCAAAAACAACGACAGACGCACATATTTTAAGGCATTAGAGAAATCTCAGATTAAAAGAGATGAAATTCATTTTCTAAAGTGGTTTATGAGATATTACATTAAATCAAACAGGAATTTATGATGTTTATCCTATCACAATATCATATTTTAATAATTAAAATAACGGCTCTCAGACTAGGATATTGTTGGAATTTGAATGCAAGATATGCGGAGTCATATTGACCAGCGAGGGGTTTCTAAGAAGGCACTACAAAGTGGTGCACAAGGAAACTCTGTGAAATGGCGTAAGGGTTTTCAGGCATACCTAGCTGGAATATTCATGAGATTGTGTCTATATGATGAGATAGAAAGGCCAAGTGCATGCGGGATATATGCCAAATCTCAACAGATTTGAGATAAATTAATCCTGAATTAAATGCTGTATGTGCGAACCTATCAAGATTCAATCTATGATGAATTCAACTGATCTCTGCTAACTAGAAGTCATATTATTCAAATCGGTATTTGAAATAAAAAAAGGAATTATTGGAATGGGTCAATAAATGGACAGTTTACAATGTGATCACTATCCATTGGACGCGCAATACCAATATTGATTAAGCCAGATTCCTTGTACGCATTCAAATCATCAATGGTCTCCAACACTTGTGCTTCACTTGGATTCGTCCAACCTGTCATGAAGATTCTCCACATTGGAGAATAGTTTGCATCACCAGGGGCTCCGGCTGCAATTCCTGGCTGAAATCCTAGTGGGCCAGTGCCAGCTATGCCATCTTTGAATTGAAACAAGTCTACTGCTGCTGAATTTGCAATCAAGCTTGCTGAGGTTGGTGCACTAACAACACCCATCATATCTGCAGGTCCACTAGGTGTTGCATCTGTTACAATGTAATAGATCGTTCGACCATCTGGGCCCCAACCACGATGAGCAATGAAAGTCACATTCATCTCTTCTGTATCGATATCAAGAACTTGTCCGCCACCGTAAGGTGTTTCATCAGTCAAAGTTTTGTCTTCTTTGACTAGCATTTGACCCTCAGGCCAAACAATTTGTGGCATGTTCAAAATAACATCAACTTCCGTCAATATCACTTCATCATTATCTGCAGCTTCCATAATCATTTCTTCAGAATCAAGTACTCTTGGTGTCACACCTTCATTCCACATTACATGAACATGTGAGGTCAATGCACTATACACATCTGCTTGTGCAGGTGTACTTGTGAAAACTTCACCTTGAAATCCATGTACACCATCGCCATTAATGCCGTTAGTGAACATGTATGTTTTTGAAAGTGCTGCATCAGGAGCGTTCTTTAACAAAGGTGCAAGTTCTACTTGCCAACCTTGATTCTTTGTAATGATGTCTGCATGTGTAGGATCACTAGAATCAGTGATGATGAAATAAACTTCTCCGCTGTTATAGTATCCCTGATGCATTGGAATTGTTGCTGGAACATTTGCTCTTGATAATCTAAGTACAGAACCCAAGTCCATCTCAGTTATTTTTTCTTCAGAGTCCATCATGGTTTCTTTCTCCATCATGGTTTCTTTCTCCATCATGGTTTCTTTCTCTTCTTTAACTGGAGCTACTGTATCTTTGCCTTTTTCTGCCTCCCACGCGGTTTTACCACCAGGATATTCAGAACATAGTTGTAATCCACAAATATTTGTGCTAGAACCATACTTTGAAGTTCCAACACCTGAACCTTTGAGAGCTTCAGCATCTGTGAAAAATTCAGTTGCCATACCTGCTGTAAACAGGGGGATGATTGCAAGAATTGCAATGTATCTTAGATTCTTGTTCATACGAAGCAGATTGAATTTTTATTTAAAAGAATTTGTCCAAATCAGAAACTTCATTTTACTTGGGAAGAGTAAAAAATTTGAGCCTTAATTCTTCAAAAAAATTAGACGTTAGAAAGATAAGTCATAAAAACATAATTTTTTTATTGAAAATTTCCAAAATTATTCTATACGACGAACCAACAGTTTTAGAAATTCAATTAGAAAAACTAGAAAAATTTCTTGAAGATGCATTTCCAATACAAATAGAAATCAGAGACAACTTTTTCAGAAATTTAAATGATGAGACATACAAAAAAATTGCCAGTACAAGAATTTTTGACATAAAAAAACCATTTCAAAAACACAATGTGTCTATGGAGGACATTTTAATTGAAAAAGAAAACATAGACACGTCTGAAAAAGAAGAAATGGCATTATATGACGGAATCGAGCTTTACAAAGTCATTTCAGAACAAATTCCAAAAGAAGAAAACAACATGGATGTTCTGAACATTATTTTTACAAACAAACTAACAGGCACATTTGATGAAAATGACTTTAGGTATCATGCCAGAGCATTGATTGGTTCTAACCCAACAATTATTTCAACTACAGGAATAATAGAAGCACCTGCAAAGCCAAAACAATATTATCTTGATTTAATGACAAATTTTTCAAACGAAGAGATTGACACAATCAAGAAAAAATACGAGGGAGAGTTTTTAGAGTATCACGATTCACGAATATCAGAAGCTATTGAAGGATATCTTCTACAAGCCATCATATATTATGAAACGGGTGAAGCATTTTGTACAGATAAAGAGTGCAGGTTGTATAATGCACATTGGCAAAAAGAATTAATTTCGACTCAATTAAAAAATAAAAAATTTTGTGATAAACATAAAGAAATGCTAAAGAAATTAACTTAAAACAGAATTTATTTGATTTTGAATCTTTTTAGAAGAGTTAACCAGTTGTTCGGTTTCAGATTCATCTAGTTCGATTTTTTCTATTTCAAAAAGTCCATACCCATTTATTCGTACAGGCACTCCTATTGCAACATTGCTTTGCCCATATTCGCCATCAAGAACAACAGAGGCAGGAAAAGAGAATTCTTTTTTATTGATGATAGCCTCAATAACATCAAAAGTGTTTTTTGCAATTCCAAATTGGGATCTGCTTTTGAACTTTCTTAGTTCTAGCCAATAATTTTTGACTTTACTGGAAATCACAGATTTTTCCTCATCATCTAGCATTGAAGACAACGATTTACCATCAACTCTAACTTTGGAGAATATTGGAACCATGAAATTTCCGTGTTCGCCTAGAACTAAAGCACCCATAATCGAAGAGTGAGGAACAGACAATTTTTCTGAAATCAAGTATCGAAATCTACTAGAATCAAGACTTGAAGCAATGCCTAGTACTTTGAATCTTGAGAATCCAGATTCTTTTTGAAAAAAATATGTCAACACATCAAGAGGATTTGAAATCACCAGAACAACTGCAGATGTACAATATCTTTTAGTTTTTTCCGCGATGTCTTTAATCATGTTTATTTGTGAAATCATATTCTCTGATCTGTCTTTTGAATAAATCCCTGTGCTTGCAGCAATTACAACAATATCAGAATCAGTTAATTTAGAAAAATCATCGGTTCCATGAATAGAGAATTTAGAAGTTTGCGGGACGGCATTTACAATATCCAAAGATTCTCCAATGGCTTTGTCTTTGTTACGATTGATTAGTAAAACATCATCAAGCGCATTAGATGCACAAAGAAACGCAATCGATGAACCGACACGACCGCTTCCAATAATTGAAATCAAGACAAGTACAACCGGATTATTTTACAATCAAAACAGGACAACGGGTTTTCTGAGACACACCATTTGCCACACTTCCTAAGAGAACTTTATCAAAACCAGTCCTACCATGAGATCCAATAACAATTAGATCGTGTTTTCGTGTTTTTGCAAAAGTCACAATGTCATTAACCACAGATTTTGAAGTAATAATTACAGATTTAACAACAACGTTATTTTTTGCAGCAAATGATTCTAGTTTTTCAATATATTTTTTGGTAACCTTACTTTGTTTTTTAATTAATTCTTTATCTGCTCTTGAATCATAATATTTGTGATGCCAGGCATCTCCTTCAAGGCAGGTCAACAAAGTTACTTTGGATTGATATTTTTTTGCTACATCCAATGCCATTTTAAAGGCTCTAGTGGATTGATCTGATAGATCAAAGGGTACAAGAATATTTTGAAACATGTTAGAAGTCTTCCTTTTTACGAATGCTTTCTCTTTGTCGATTATCATTATGTTTTGATAATTCGCCTTCCAATTTTCTGCTTAAATCGTCAGCAATTTTCAGAATATCCCATCCAGAAGCAGTGTAAATGAGAGTCTTGTTAGAAGTCTTTACAGATGCAGTAGCATCATAATGAGTTCTTGAGCCTTCAGGATTTTGATATTCTACAGTAATTTTTGCTTCAATAATATGAGACAGCACCTGCTGGACTTTTTCCAGAGCAGCGCCAAATTTAGATGAAAGAACTTCATTCGCAGGTTCATCTTTAGATAAACCAACAACATACAAGGGAACGCGGTCAACCATATACGTATCTTGAAAGATGGAAGTAAATATCTTTCTCAGTAATTACCAAATATGATATTCAATGATGATTGTATTAAGATTAATTAAGAAATAAAAAAACAGAGCCATATTGGATGTAAAAAATATAAAATTATCAGAGTTAATCACCAGACCAATCACAGTTAATCCTAACTCCACATTATTAAAAACCAGAGAGAGTCTATTAAAAAACAAAGTGAAAAGAGTAGTTATCGTAGATAAGAAAAGACCGGTTGGAGTTATAACTGAAAAAGACATTGCAAAAAAAATTTATGAGTTGGGTTCAAAACCAATCAAATCTGTTAAAGCAAAAGATTTCATTCCTAAGAAATTATTTACATTAACAAGAGATAATTCGGTTCAGGAATGTGCAAAGTTGATGAAAAAACACAGAATCAGTCTTGTAATAATTACTAACAAAGACAACACATTAGGAGGAATTGCGACAGAGACAGATCTTGTAAAAGCATTCCTTACAAAAGAATCAACTTCATTCAAAGTTTCAAAAATAATGAAAAAAGAACTAATTACTGCAGCACCAAGTGATCCTATATTACATGTAGAAAGTCTGCTGTTAAAATATGGAATATCCAGAGTTATTATTAAAAGAAACCAAATTCCAGTAGGGATTATTACATTTAGAGATTTTGTACCTGCAAAAATACCACAATGGATAGCAGAATCAGCTGATCCTAAAGAAGTTCAAGAATACAAATTCAAAAAAGGGTTGGAAGAAATTCATTCAAATCAAATGAGTTATCTTTTTCCATTTCATGCTACAGACATTATGACGGTCAAACCAATTACAATCGACATGGATGAGGATATTAAAACTGCAATCACCCTAATGGTCAAACACAATATTAGCGGATTGCCAGTAGTTAAAAAATCAAAACTGGTTGGAATAGTTACAAAATCAGACGTAGTTGCAGCATTAGCCGAATAATTTCACTTTACAATTAACACAGGCTTTTTAGATTTGTGTAAAACGTAATTTGATACACTTCCTAGAAAAAGTTCCTTGGTAGAACTTCTCCCACGAGCCCCAATCACAACTAAATCAATTCCATTTTTCTTGTTATTTGCAAATTTTGCAATATCATAACCCGGATCACCTGCGATGGCCTTTCCAGTTAATTGTATTCCTTTTTTTGCAGCCCTTACTTTTGCTTCATCAAGTGTTTTTTTTATTTCGGACATTGAATTAAAATCCAAGAAACCAAGTGGATGAATAGCATAGATTCCAGGTACGGATTTTATTGACAATGCAGTGATGATTCCATGAGATTGTCTTGCAATATGAATAGCCATATCTAATCCACGAATGGAGTTTTTTGAACCATCAAGAGGAACTAGAATCTTTTTAGTTTTGACTGCCATATTCGATCACATGTTACTTTGAATTTATAACTCTATAATGATTTTCTTGACTGATTTTCAATCATGATAATTTAGAATTTATATCATATAATTGAAAAATCACGTAAACATATGGGCAGTACATTTGTGAATCAATTTATGAATAAAAATGTGCTAACTGCAGACAAGTCAACATCATTACAAGAGGCAGCACAAAACATGACCAAGTTGAATGTAGGATGTGTCATTGTCACTGAAAATTCCAAACCAATCGGGATAATCACTGAACGGGATTTTGTCACCAAAGTCGCTGCAGAAGGAAGACCACTATTTACAGAGATCTCGGAGGTGATGTCATCACCACTAATCACAATAGATCCAGGAGAAACAGTTTGGGAAGCTTCTGAAATGATGAAAGAAAAATTAATTCATAAACTTCCAGTTAAAGAAAGTGACAAAATAGTAGGAATAATCACAACAACAGACATTGTAAAAATTTCTAGTGTCGGATCAGACTCAGAGATGCGCAGAATTTGTGATCAGATTCTCTTAAGAATGAGAGATTGAGAATCAAAAAAGATATTCACTTAAATTATTGAAATAGTGTCATCAAACATCATGATGGCAGCAGATGCGGGTGCAACAGTTCTAGAAACAAATGATAGCGATCCAATGAAGCCAGATAAAACAAAAACAAAGTTTGATGTGATTATTATAGGTGCAGGACCTTCTGGATACACAGCAGGAATTTATTGCTCCAGAGCAGGTTATGACACATTAATTTTATCAGGAATACTTCCAGGAGGTCAATTAGTAAACACGACAGAAGTTGAAAATTATCCCGGATTTGAAAATGGAATAATGGGACCAGATTTGATGATAGATATGAGAAAGCAAACTCAAAGGATGGGCACTACAATTATTGATGATGAGGCAGTAGATGTTGATTTCAGAAGAAAACCATTCAAAGTTTTAACTGCATCCGAAGAGTATGAAGGGCGTGCAGTAATTATTGCAACTGGTGCAAATCCAAGAAAAATGGGATTGGAAGGCGAACAAAAATTTGCAGGTAAAGGGGTATCGTATTGTGCCACATGTGACGGACCATTCTTTAGAAATCAAGAGATAGTCGTAGTAGGAGGAGGTGATTCTGCAATTGAAGAAGCTACGTTTCTTACAAAATTCGGATCAACTATCCACATCGTACATAGACGAGGCGAATTACGTGCAAGCAAAGTAATGCAAGAACGTGCAATGAATAATGAAAAAATAAAATTTCATTGGGATTCAGTTGTGACAGATATCAAAGGAGATCAAAAAATGCAGCAGGTGATTTTAAAAAATCTAAAAACAAATGAAGAAACAGCAATTGATGCTGGAGGTCTTTTTGTTGCAATTGGTCATGAACCCAATACAAAATTATTCAAAGACCAAATTGATTTAGACAAGGAAGGGTATGTTGTTTTAAAAAATAAAACCCATACAAATGTTGAAGGTGTTTTTGCAGCAGGGGATGTACATGATAGAAATTATAGGCAGGCAATAACGGCTGCAGGATTTGGATGTATGGCAGCAATTGATGTAGATAAATATCTCACAGAAAGCGCAGATAAGAAAGAATGAAAAATGCAGAATGTAAAAAGTGTTTAAATAAATTTCAACAAAAAGATATCTATACAATTCAACAATTTCAATATAGAAAGATTCCAACTTACAAGTGGTCACTAAATTTTTTCAAAAAATTAGAAATTAATGAATGGGATTCTTTTTGTGAAAAATGCATAACAGAATATTCTGAAAAATCTAAAGAGGAATGGGATAAATTAAAAGCATAAACTGTTTTGAGAAGGAGATAGTGTAATGAGTGAAAATTTAGAGAACGTTAAAAAATCAATCAAAGAACATAGCGAAAAACTAGCAAAATTAGGAACAGAATTAGCTGAAATCAAGTTTAGTTACAAGGTTGAAGAAAAACCATCCAAAGAATATTGGGAGAAAAGAATGAAGGAATACAAAAAATATAATGAAAAATGTTTAGAATATTACAATCAAGTTCACTCGATGATGAATTTAATCAATAAAGAAGAATCACAGATGTTTCTATTACATATAAGCAAATTCAGGCAGCTAGGATTAGAATTATTAGAAATTATGCAGAAAATCAAAGATAATCCATCAATTACCGATCCTAAAGATAAGCAGAAGAGTCAATGGAGCAAAGATATCAAAAATAAAATATCTGAACAGAGCAACAAGTGTCTCAATCATGAAAAAGAGATGAATGGATCATTTAGAAATTTTTATCAAAATGAATTAAAGAAAATTTTGGAATAAAATCTAATAGGCCAAGACAGACATATGTTGTGCTTTATTCAGAGCATTTTCAAATTCTTCTTCAGACATGACATTTTGGGATGCATAAACACTTTTGAATTTTCTTCCATCATCTGCAAAAATTCCCACCACACATGCATCGTCTTTAATAGGATATTTTTTCATACACGCATAGACTGCAGCAGAGGAAGGGCTAATCAAGAGTCGATCTTTTTCGAACACCTCTTTTACTACAGAAAATGCTTCTTTATTGTCAACAGATACCCAATCATCCACCACATTTTCTCTTTTTAAAAATAAATCAGGTTTAGCAGACTCTTCAAAATTCCTCCAACCTTGTATCAAATGATTTTGTTGTGGTTGGCAACCGATAATTTTGACATTAGGATTTTTTTCTTTAAGAAAAGTCCCAATGCCGGTAATGGTTCCTCCGGTACCTACACCTGTAAAAAAATGAGTCACTTTCCCATCAGTTTGTTTCCAAATTTCAGGACCTGTGCCAACATAATGTCCTTTGAAATTTGCTTCATTAGCATATTGATTTGGTGAATAGTAAGTGTCAGGTCTTGAGGAAGCAATGGATGTAGCTAGAGCAATGCTTTGATCGGTTCCGGCCCCAACTTTAGGACATAAATCATCGCTTGTCTCAAACACTTTAGCACCAAGATTTCTAATGATATCTTTGGTTTCATTACTGGCTTTTTCTGGAATCACAATCTCAACTTTGTACCCCAACACATTTGCAATACCAGTTAACGCAATTCCTGTGTTTCCAGAAGTGGGTTCTATGATGATGCTTTTTCCTTTTGTTAAAATCCCTCGCTCTTCACCATCTTTGATCATCCAATAGGCTGCCCTATCCTTTACTGAACCGAATGGGTTATGGCCTTCTAATTTTGCAAAATATTCAGTATTGTTGTGTGAAAGAGAATTTAGTTTTACAAGAGGAGTGTTGCCCACACGACTTAAGACATCTGTATCAGTGACAGTGGTCATAATTCCGGTTATTTCACCTTTTTAATTTGAAAAGTAATTACATTACCATCTTTGGATAAATCTAATAATTCATGACCGTTTCGTGTAACCCACCGGGATATGTCATCTTCTGCAGCAGGATCATCGGCAGATACGGTCAAGGTTTCACCAACTTGCATTCTTTCAATTTCAATTTTTGTTCTGAATACAGGTTCAGGACAAAACAAACCTGTTGCGTCTAATTTTTTATCAGGAGATTCAGACATGATATCTAATTCATCAAAGACGTTTTGTTATATTAAAATCTATTTTAACTAGTGAAAGCGTAGCTATAACAAATTAGCTTTACCTATCATTTTGAGGACAGAATAAACACAGTATATTCCAGATCTTTTATCAGGCTTTGATCTATTTTTGTAAATTTGAATTGAAGATCTTTTGCTTTTTCATACACAGAATTATCCACCACAGTTGTATTAGGTAATGCATACTGATTTATCTTAAAGCAGATGTTTACAGGCTCTCCAAAAATATCATCTAATGAGGAATCAGATGTTTTTGCTTCATTTACAATTCCAAATGCAGAACTTATTCGGTATGCCATCCCTGGAAGATTTTCAGACTTCGTCTTCTCATTGAGTTCTTTATCCATCTTTGAGATTTCCAAACAACAATCTAGCATGTTTGATAGAGCATCATCATCTTTGGATGCAGGAAAGTAAAACAGTACTGCATCATCAATAATCTTGACAGGTATTCCTTCATGTTTTTTGATGATTGGGACAACAGAATCAGTAAAGATTTGGCCATATCGTTTTTTCTGCTCAGCATTTAGAGTTTTAGTAATTTTGATTGAGCCCACTAAATCAACCAAACAGACATAGCTCTCACGCTTTTCTTCAAAGTATTTTGACAGAATATCCCCTTGTTGTTTAATGATGTTTTCTCGCTTTCCTATTGCAGAAATTGTTTCCTCTATTGTCTTTGCCATATCATCAAATGATGTGGATAACTGTTCAATCTCATCATTTGTCTTAATGTTTGTTCTAACATCAAAGTTTCCTGAGGAGAGTTCTTTAGCTGCATCACGCAATTTGAGAATTGGTTGTGATATTCTTCTAGACAGTATGAAAGTAACAATACTTGCAATAACAATAAGACTAATTCCAACTAAAATTATCTTATTTTGTAATTCTGTAATTGGTTTTAAGATAGAAGACTCATCTACTTCAGTTAACAAAACAAATCCAAGATCTTTTTGACAGTAAGAATATCCAAAGATGTCAACATTTCTGTAATCAGTATAATCAACAGCCTCTACATTTCGTCCATTATCAAAGCATTCACTTACTGCAAATGTGTCTACTTTTTGATTAAATGGTGTGTTTTCAAAAAATATTGATTCAGAAATCATCATCTTGTTTTTATTCACCAAATAAACTTCGCCTGTCTCATGCAAGCCAAATCTGTTCAGCAGTATGTTATCAAAGACAGAACTCCCCATACTTGCAATCATCACACCCACCTGATTGCCACTATCTGAAAGAATAGGCAATGAAATATTCATCAGGCGAGTTTTGTCAAGATCTTGTGTAAACTCTACAGTTACATCATTTACTTTGTAGTTGTCTTTGATGTATGTTATAGGATCAATTTTTTCATTTAATGAAAATATTGGTTTTCCCCTCATATTGATAATCTGAAGGTCTCTTATTCCAGCTTCAAACTCATTTAATTGAAATGATTGAAATTCATCATGAAGATGGGGAAGTTGTTCTTCAAGAATATTATGAAATGAAACATCATCAAGTCCAGGTATCAAGACATCAAATGATTCTTGAACAACTTGATTTTGGGTAAAACTCTGTAATTTTGTAATTCGTGATTCAATGATTGATGAAATTGTCTGACCACGTGTTTCTGATTCATCTTTTAGAGATTCTTTGACATTATTTTTGATTACACTATCTGCAAAATTGTATGCAAGGCCAGTTGTAACAGCAATAGATGCTATGCTAATTGCAAGCATCAAAACAATTAGTTTCGTACTTATACTTACAAAAGACTTCATATGATTTTTAACATATTTTTAGGTATTTTAATTGTGATCTAGTTAATCATTAGAATCCAAATAAGTCAGTATTGCATTACAATGATAAGCCATAAACGCATCCAGATTTGTTCTATTTATATTCAAAACCACAAAAATAATTTTTTTAAATTTCTTTTAGTTTACTTTCTTGAAACACATCAGAGCCATGCCAGCAATATCGGAAATAATCAAGACACCATTCATGAAACATAGGATCTTTTGAATAAAACATTTCAGTAATATCAGATTCGCCATCAATGCCAGGAAACATAACACACGCTTCTTTTTCATTAAGGACAAGGGTAGTGTGTGCATTAGTCATCATTTTACGCTCAACTAAGCCCTTTTCTATTAACTTATCAAATCCTAATTTTTTTAATAATGCCTTTCTTCCCTTTGGAACTACAGTGGGTTCTGAAAAAATATAATTGAATTTGACACCTTTTTTGATTTGTTTTACCAAGGGTTCAATAATATCAAGAGGCACTTCAGAAACTACTTCATAAATATACTCACTAGAATTTTTGTAGATATTCTTCCATTGCTCTAACACTTTAGATACTCCTTTGACATATTCGCTAATTGCAAGTTGACCACAACGCATATTGAATTTATGAGGAATGTTCCCAAAATCATGATTTTCAAAATATTTCCTATTTTGTAATAAAAATACTAACGAAGGAACTTGTGTACAGATACTTTTTCCAAATGTCGTTAATGTGTATGTACCGTCTATTGTTTTTTTTATCAAGCCAGTTTTTTCAAGACGTGAGAAATTTCTGTGCACTTCCTGTCTTGTCGCATCAATTTCTTTGGCACATGTTGAAGGGGCTAAATTTTTGCTCAATAGTTTAAACAAAATACTTAGTCTTTGAGGGCTAGCTAACTCCAGCACATAATCTGCCGCCTCATCAATCAGATCAGTCATGCATGATCATCAGATTCATGCACTATAAAACTAGTCGAAAATTAGATTCAGTCAGAGATACAGCACATCATTTTTGATACCAAGAACATGACTCCAAAAAGGCAATTTCTGCAATCATTTCTTCTACTTTCTTTACTACAGCAAACACTGATTTGTATTCCTCATACATATCAACCTCTTCTTCTTTTGTTAGCACATTTGCCTCAGCATCATCAAAAAATTTGTTTTCTTTGTGCAGATGATCTTTTAGAAACACGCCATATGCCTTTAGAAACCTTGAGACAGGTTCCCGTTCATCAGAACCGCCCTTCCATAATTTTAAATGACGAGATATTTGTCGTGCAACATTTCTACCAAACTCATGTTCAACAAGAAATCTATGAATCTCTTCTTTGAGCGTGTCATGATTTGAAACACATGGAAAATACGAGTCTTCTTCACGTGAATGATGAATCGTATCTACAAATTCAGAAATTACTATCATGATTTTATTCAAATCTGAAAATGGAATTTCTGTGCCTTGTTCTAACTCATCAGAACATTTGAAAACTATTTTTTCCAGGCGTTTTACCTGATCATGATCTGCACGTAATTGATTAGTAGCACTCATTTTGAAGATATGAACTCTCTGAGAATTTCAGCAGCACCTGAAGTATCACATGCTTCCAGTCTGTCAAGAAGATATGAATCAGATTCTATTTCATTCATTTTTTCTTTGAGTTGGCGATATTTTTCTGCATCATCATAATAATTTAAAATATGAGTCAAATCATCAGATGAAATACCGTTTTCTTTTAGTTTAGATTCAAGATTTTCTCGGCTCAATGACATCAGCAATTATTCTCCCACATTGTATTTAAAATCATATTACAATTTTTCATGTTGAACAATGCTGTTATGATCTAACACTAACAGTGCCTTGCATCCATGGGTGCAATGTGCAAATATAATCAATCATACCAGGATTCTCAAATGTATGACTCCAAGTATTGCCTGCCTGAATAAATTCTGAATCAAATGATTTTTCATTATCAGTTACAGTATGTACAACAGAATCATCGTTTGTCCAAGTCACTGTTGTTCCAGATTTAATTTCTATCAAAGTTGGAAAATATGATTCTACAATGTCGGGATTCCAAGAATTTTTGACAATGGATACTTTATCTGTTTGAACTTTTTCAGCATGACTAACTTGAACCTGACCTAAATTCTCATATGATATTATCACTGGTTTTTCTAAGGATTTGATCAAGTCTTCTTGCCATTCTATCATAGAATAGCTTCCCTTGTTGTTACTTGGTTTTTGAATGTTAGACAATGATGATGCATCTTCAAGCACTTCAATTATTGCCATAGAGCCTCGTTCTTCTTGAATACCATGAACATGGAATAGGTATCTACCAGGAGTATCCCAAGTAGCTTCAATTATTGCAGTATCACCATTTCCAATCAAATGTGTTTGTGCAAAGTATGGTTCATTCCATAAAATTCCTGATGGATACACTTGCATTATGGTACTATGAATATGAAATGGTGATTGGAGTACACCTCCAATACCTACTACATAAAATCGTGTTAACTCTCCTGCTACAACTTTGATTGGATTATCCATGTATTGTCCAGCATATCCGTTAATTGGGTAGTATTCTGTGAAATATGCCAGAGTTTCAGTTGGATCAAACTCACTTAAAGTGAAAAAATACTCTCTTGCAGGCTCCATTGGACGTATGGCAGGATCAATAATCATTGTTCCAAACATTCCCATTCTCACATGCTCAGTTGTAGGAAATGCATGACAATGATACATGAAAAGTCCTGATTCTTCTGCGATAAAATGATACGTGTATTCTTCACCTGGCATTATCATTGGAAACACACCATCGTTTACAGAATCATGAGTTCCATGAAAATGAACAGTATGTGCATATGGAGTATCGTTAACAAATTTTACAGTAACATCGTCTCCTTCATTGAATCTAAGAGTAGGAGCTGGAACTGTTCCATTGTATGTCCAAACTGTTGCTCTAACACCACCTGCAACTTCAATTTCGGCATCTTGGGCAATTAGTGTATAATGTAATGTTTGAGGATCTGGATTTTCAAATTTTGGATAAATATTAGTTGAATCTGCAACAGTTGTTTGTATTTCAGGAGATTGGAGTAGTAATACAGATGCAATACCAAATCCTACTATTATGCCTGCAATAATATACAATGTACTTGGTTTGATCATAAAATCACCGATAGTACAGATACTAAAATTACTGCAACAGCATAAAATATCCAGTATGTCCTTTTATGTCTTGGAATGTTTAGGGATTTTGATTTAGCTTGAAATTTCATTATAACTCCTTTGAAAAAGCGAGAACTGTGTGAGAAAAAGTCACACCATGTTCTGGTCTAGGGAAGCATTGTTCTCGCATGATTATGGATATGCAAAAGTGATGATTAACCTTGGTAAGCTTGCTAGCTTACATGTAACCTCTGAAACTTACGAGGGTCTTTGAGAAATCAATGCCTGATGGATGTATGAGAATCGATAGTTGTAGAAGATGTGGAATCAAATTAAAAATAAAACAAAAATGCTCAATTTGCACACAGCCAATAAAATTTGTCTGTAATGATTGCCGTTTAGAAACAGAAGAACAAATCCATTCCACATGTAGATTGGTGGATATGCACTACAAACCTTTAGCACCAGAGATAGCATAATGTCACGCAATTCTGATTCACATCCATTGTGTGTGGGAAAATGCAAAGAATTTGAAGTGCTCAGATCAGGCTTGGAGAGAAGATACAAACCAGGTCACAAGCGGTGTCAGCAATGTAATCAATGGATGTTGTATGAAGGGGTATTCTGCCCGTGTTGTAACTATCGTCTAAGAACAAGACCTAGATGTAAAAAATACAAAGTGGATCTTCCAAGAATTTGAATATCTTTCAAATTCAAGAAATTTCTTTTCCACATTTGTTTGAACAGATTTTCTCAAACAAGCTAACAAACTCTCGTCCACAATGAATGTAATTTTTGATGATTTTCATAATATTAGTTATGGAATAATTCTACAAAATCACAACCAATGCAGAATTTTGCTTGAATTTTTCTCCAAGGTTGTTTTGCATGGAGAGCAATGTTCGTATCACTTGTTTGAACTAGATTTGAACACTTTGGACATGTTTCCATATTGTTAATTATCGTTCTTAATTATATTAGATGGTAAACAACACAGTTGATTTGTCATAAGGCAAGCTTCCAATCGGGTTACAAATTTTCAAAACACAATACATAATTAACTAATAATCATTGTAAAAAACCAATTGACTATTGAGCAAAAAAAGAAAACTGAGACTATGTCATTTAGATTAGATAGGGAGATCCTAGATAAGCTAAGATCAGAATCTGAATTACAGGGAGTTAGTTTGAATGTGTTGGCAAACAAAATTTTCTCAAGATATGTGGATTGGGGGATGTTTGAGCCCAAGGTAGGCATGGTTCCAATAGCAAAACCCATTGTAACTGCATTATTTCAAAAACTGTCAGAACAAGAGACAATTGAATTGGCAACACAGATAGGCCATAGCATTGTGTCAGATATAGCCACATTCATGAAAGGCTCTATGGATATTGATTCATTTGTTTCATGGTTTGTAACAAGAATGAAAATTTCAGATTTTGAGATGAATTATTCTATAAAAGATTCAAGACACAGTTACATCATAAAACACGATTTAGGATACAACTGGTCGTTATATCACAAAACAGTATTAGAATTAATTTTCAATGACGCATTTGAGAAAAAAATTGATTTTAACATTAAAGATAGAATGATGGAGTTATCTTTTGAGAAATAATCATACTGCTTTTACAGTTCCAGTCATCCAAGGATGAAGCATGCAATAGTATTCATACAAACCAATCTCATCAAATGTCTGCTCAAAAGAATCGCCTGACATCATCATTCCAGAATCAAAGAGTTCATCATTGCTTGTAACAGTATGAACAGAGATGTCCTTGTTTGTCCATGTAACAGTATCTCCAGCTTTTATCTGAGTAATTTTTGGATAGTATGATTTGTTAGACGACTTTACTGCAGAGCCTTCTTCTACTTCACAAAGGGTGGTTTCAACTATTTGCGAAGTGTCAGCATCGCCTGATGTAGGGATATGGTGTTGCTCATGATCAGATGAGACTAATGTTTTAGTAATTTCGGCATCAGGATCAGGTTGTTGCAAACTGACAGCAATCTCTTGCTGCCATTCCCACATGTCAATGGATTTAGTTTTTGCAACATCTACACCATCAACTGCATCAGGAGTAGCATCCCTTACATCAAAGTAAGCCATGGTGCCCTTTTCTTCAGGCACCCCATGCAAATGGAATAGATACCTTCCAGGCTCTTTCCATTTTGCCTCAAATATTGCGGCATTTCCAGGACTTACTTCCCATGTCTGCGTTTTAATTGGTTCATTTTCCCAAATTCCCGAAGTAATCGTATCAAATATTGTTCCGTGTATATGGAAACCAAAAGCCGCGATTGCCCCCATATCAATATAGTACAATCGGACTAGTTCGTTGGTTTTTGCAGGTAATGGGTTTGTCCAGTACTGGTCAGCATACCCATTGAAAAACACGTAATCAGGAGTCCAGGTCTCCTGATCTTCCAAATCATATTCTCCTTTTACGAGGACATATTCTCGTGCAGGTTCTAGTCCCTCCTTGGGGTCTACAATGAATGCACCATACAATCCGTTTCGGATGTGTTCAGATACGGGCATCACATGGCAGTGATACATGAATGCACCAGCTGGTTCTGCTATGAAATCATATGTGTAAGAATCACCTGGTAGTACTTCTTGGAATACTCCATCATTTTTCTCGTTATGATCTCCGTGAAAATGCATAGTATGTGGAAGTTTGCCATTGTTGATGAAATTGATTATGACTCTGTCACCTTCAGTTGCCCTCAAGGTAGGACCAGGGATTGTTCCATTATACGTCCAAGCTTCGATTCTCTTGCCAGGAGCAATTTCAACAGTCGTATCTTCTGCAAATACAGTGAAAGTTCGTGTAACTGGGGGATTTTGGATAGAAATATTTTCTGCATATGATACTGAGGGAGTCTCAGAAACAACTAACCACAAACCAAACGCCACACCAAAGGAGGCAAGGGCTGCAATCATGATAATATTTCTATCCATGAACCATAATTCCACACACAGCATTTAACAATGAAGTTTATTTTGCAATCACTTGCAAACAACACAATACAACTTGTTTATCTAGAACAATCCATGAAAAAATAGATTGGCACCAAGATGTAAAGGATACTGTATTGATTTTATCACAAAAAGATTTGAAAATGGATTAAAATATCAAAATGGATTGAAATGGTGTACAATATGTTCCAAATTCGTCAAAACAGAGTCAATCAGATGTTCTTGTTGCAATACTAAATTACGAGTCAGAGCAAAAAATAGAGTATACCCCAAGAAGATGGAGAAACAAGAAAATTGTTTAACTGTAAAAGCAGAGGAAGTAAAACAATGAGCATTCAAGGAATGTATATGCTAAACACTGGAGAATACACTGAAGAGAAAATTCACCAAGCTCTTAGAATGCTATACACAGACAGAAAGAACGAATTTCAGACACTATCTGAGGCATTTTTAGGAAAAGAGAAACTAAACAAGATGGAGAATTGGAAGGAATTTGTTCTAAACTTTTGTTTGGATGTAGAGGACTCGTTTAAAACATGGTCTAATCAAAAACCGCCATCTGCCACTTCCCCACAAAAGGCTTTGACAATTCTAAGGCAGATAGGCAAGGGCAAAACATCAATGAACCAGTTAACACATATGCTAAACATTTCATATAATCTTTCAAAAGAGTTCAAAGAAATTTACAGGCGTCTAAAGTAGAATTAATTATAGACTGAAATCGTTTTTTGAGCATTAACTGCTTATTGTTAAAGGGAAATTTGGTTCGTCAAAAGGGAATTACAAAGTTAGTTCAAGACCCTAACATCAGAAATACTGTAGATGGTTGAGTTTAGATTATCCTATTTTGATTCATAATGCCATTTTGAACATGGTAGCCAAATTTCTGTCTTTCATGAAACCAGGATCCTGATTTTGAAAATTAATTTTTTGTGAGATTCGTCTCATCAGATAGATTGCAATGTTGTAAAATAAAGACCACATGTGACTATTTTGGTTTGAATCATAGATTCTTAGCAATAATGTCAAAAGCCATTTTGAATTTGGGTAGTGTTCAGAAATATAATCAATCAGATAATCCTTAGAATTATTAATTTTGTATTTTAGATGATCTAGTGTTTCGGATTGTAATGCATAGCCTGTTTGAGATATACTGATTTTCCCTTTTTTCATTGCTCGTAAAATGTCATCAAGATTATTTTCTGAATCAATTATATTCACACATCTTCCAAGTGTTGATATTACATGGGAGTCACTTCCTGCAACTTGAATCATATCATTGTCTAATGCAAATTGAGTTGCTCTAGCATTGGATAGTATGTCAATATTGTTACTATTGAAAACTTCAACCATGTCACATTTTTTTGCATTGTCACGTAATGCATCAAGTAGGCTAAAGGGGTGAGGTGCAGATGAAACCCCTCCCTGATCCCGGATTTTATCAATTACGTCATCAAGAGAAATGCCTGCAGGAATTTCATCATGAATCCCATATGCCAAAACATGTGCCCCATTATCAATTGTGATCTCTTCTGCTGGAAAAACATCTATGTTTTTGAATTTTTCATGATCATTTTTGTATTCCAGTAATTGATGATACCCATCTAGAGTATTGTGGTTTGTTACAAAAATTGCATTTAATCCTAAATTATATGAACGCTCAAGTTGATCCCGTATTGATATATTACAATCGTATGGAGGTTCTTCTTCACCAACATGAAAATTTGAAAAGGAGTTATGGCAGTGTAATTCAGCGTTAATGGGCAATTTCAAAAGAAATCTTCTTCTTTAGATTATAATCCTATTGAAAGAGAAGAGAATCATCTAAAAAGATCTTCATGTTCTGGACGAATTAATTCATCAATAACGTGTTCTTCAATTTTAAATGTGTAACCACGTATTATTGCAATTGGAGATTTCAGCGATTTTCCCATTACCAATTCTGCTGCAGAAGAAAGCTCATCAGCTATAGCAATCGCAGTAACACGTAAAATTTTTTGAAATGAATCAAGAGTTCCAGCATAATCAATTATAGGATTTAATCCAGAAATACCAATTGCACAATTAGTTTGACCCATACGAAAAGGACGGCCAAACGTATCAGAAATGATTACTGCCACATTTTTGTTAGTTTGTTTTAAAATATTGTAACGAATAGATTCTGCAGAGACATCAGAGTTAATCGGCAACATAGTAGCATGTCCTTCTTTTACATTGCTTTCATCAATGCCTGCATTTGCACAAATGAAACCATTTTTTGTTTCAACTATTATTATTCCATTTTTCATTCGGACAATTCTTTTTGTTTCAGATAAAATTAATTCAATTAATCGTGGATCTTTTTGATATTGAGAGCCAATTCCTTGAGACAATAAAGATGGTACAATATTAGATAAACTGACAATTCTTCCTTCTTGTTTTGAGATTATTTTTTGTGCAATTACAATAATATCTCCATTGTTCAGTTCAGAAGATTTTATGATTAATTCAGAGATATTGTCAGAGGGTTCAATTTCTTTTTCAATAAAGATTGGGATGATTTGCAAGTAAGATAACTAAAAAGATGGACTAAAAAATTGTTTAGGCAGGAGAAACTGTTTCCAATTGTATCTTGTAATGTTTGTTAATAATATCTAGAACTTTAGAAAGATCTTTTTCTTCCAAAGTAGTAGTAGCTAAATCTTTGACTATATCCTGAGCCCGATAAGCAATTCCTAAACCACAGATATCAAATAATTTTACATCATTTGCTCCATCTACAACACAAACTATGTCTTCTATTTTTTCACCCCATTCTTTAATTTTTATTTTAGCAGATTTGGATTTATCAGAATCAACATTAATAATCACACCATCAAGTTTTCCGTCTTTAAATAATAATTCATTAGAAAAGACATAATCAAGACCCAGTTCTTTTTGTAATCGATCCATCATCAAAGTGAATCCACCTGAAACTGCCATGAGTTTCCAACCAGCAGCTTTTAAGACGCTACACAGTTCTTTTGCACCAGTCATTATTGGTAATGCATCAGCGACTTCCTGACACACTTTTTGATCAAGGCCTTTAAGAGCGCCAACTCTTGTTCTCAAACCTTCTTCCCAGTTAATTTTACCTTGAATTCCTTGTTTGGTAATTTCCCAAATCTCATCTTCTTTGTGGAGTTTTTCTGCGAGGAGTGGAAGGTATTCTTCATCATATAAAACACCTTCAACATCAAAAATTGCAAGCAACGGATTTCTGATTTGCAAAAAAATTGCTAATTATATTAAAGTTTAAACTTTTTTTGAGATCCAAAAAACGCTAGTAATAAATCACCGTATGTTTTATGATTAAACATGGCAGAATTAGAACACAAATATGAAGTTGACATAAATGAAAAAGAAGGAAGACAAAAACTGCCACAGGATGTAAAAGACGAGTTAAAAGCATCAGGCATGATGGATGAAAAAGGAAAATTGAAATTAAAAGGTGTCAGTCCAAAAATGCTCAAAAAAATGAAACAAGAATTTGTTGATTGTCCAGTATTAAAAGAAGAGATTCAATTTATTCAGTGTTTTGTGTGCCCAAATTTCCAAAGCAGGGTAATGGGCAAAGTTCTCTGTAAAGGGGATGCTCTTTAAAGAAAATATAGATTTTCAAAATTCTCACGAAAGGCTCATTAGTTAAATTAATTCTTTGAGTTTTAGCTTGAGTAAAGAAGACATAGGGATCACAGTTTCAAAAAACGATGATTTTAGTGAGTGGTATACACAAGTAGTCCTTAAAGCAAAACTTGCAGATTATGCACCAGTGAAAGGATTGATTGTGCTTAGGCCGGATGGATATTCCATTTGGGAATCATTAAGAAGCACATTTGATAAAAAATTTGCAAAAAATGGAATCAGGAACGGATTTCTCCCAATTTTAATCCCAGAATCATTATTAGGTAAAGAACAAAAACACTTTGCAGGATTTAATCCAGAAGTTTTTTGGGTAACTCATTCAGGAACAAATGAAATTGGAGATAAACTTGCACTGAGACCAACATCAGAAACTCTGGCATATACAATGTACGCCAAATGGATTCAAAGTTGGAGAGACTTACCACTAAAAATTAATTTTTGGAATACAGCTTTGAGAGCAGAAATCAAAGCTACGAAACCATTTCTTAGAACATCAGAATTTTTATGGCAAGAAGGACATACAGTCCACACATCACAGGAAGAAGCAGAAGAAGAAGTGATTAAAATTTTAGAGATTTACAAAAATTCAGTAGAAGAGGAATTGGCAATTCCTGTAACAGTGGGAAAGAAAAGTGAAAAAGAGAAGTTTGTCGGTGCAGTATATACAACTACTATGGAATCAATCATGCCAGATGGAAAAGCATTGCAGATGGGCACATCTCATTTTCTAGGACAAAATTTTTCAAAACCATTTGAAGTGAAATTTGCAGACAAGGATAATGTAGAACATTTTGCATGGCAAACTTCATGGGGAGTGTCATGGAGATTAATCGGAGCGATGATCATGGTACATGGAGATGATAAAGGATTAGTATTACCTCCAAAAGTAGCACCAACACAAGTTGTAATTGTTCCAATTTATAAAAATGATGAGGGTAAAGAAAAAGTATTACCAAAAGTTGAGGAAATCAAAAATAAATTAGAATTAAAAGGAATCAGAGTTCATGTTGACAACAGAGAAGGATTATCCCCAGGCTACAAATTTAATGATTGGGAACTAAAAGGAGTTCCACTAAGAATAGAAATTGGACCTAAAGATATTGAAAAAGAAAGTGTAGTTATTGCAAAAAGATACAATTGTGAGAAAACAAATTTGAGTTTTACAGATATCGAGAGAATTATTATAATTTTAGATGAAATTCAAAAAGAGATGCTAAAAAATGCACAAGAACAATCGAAAAAGAACAGCATAAACATATCAAACTACTCAGAATTCAAATCTAAAATTGAGGGAGGGGGTTTCTTGAATGCGCCATGGTGTGGAACATCAAAATGTGAAGAAAAAATTAAAGAAGAAACAGGAGCAGATATCAGAGTAATTCCATTTGGCAGTGAAAATTTAAATCTAAAATGCATATACTGTCAAGAGCAAAGTCAATCAATCCCAATTTTTGCTAGAGGATACTAAAAGAAATTAGCCACAAATATAATAATAGAAAAAAGATCATTGTTCATTAATGGCCTCCAGTCAAAAGTTAGATCAAAAGGGAGTATTATTAGAACAGTTTAAAGAAACACGAAATAGAACACTAGAACTAGTAAAAACTTTAGAAAAAGACGACTTTGTTGTTCAAACTGCTTTTTTTATGAGCCCTCCAAAATGGCATATCGGTCATGTTAGTTGGATTTATGAGGCAATCATGAGCAAATTAGATAAAAATTATGAATTTTACTCAAAAGAATTTACAGAGTATCTAAATTCGTATTATCAACAATTTGGAGTTCCACATGACAAAGGATTGCGAGGAGTAATTTCCAGACCAACCGTTGATCAATTGTTTCAATATTTTAACACTATTAATCAAAGAGTGGAGAAATTTATCAAATCACAGACATTAGATGAAAATGCAATTAAAACTATCACAATGGGGTTTCATCATGAATGCCAACATCAAGAACTTTTAGTGTATGATTTGCAACATCTTCTTGCTGAACAATATAGACCAGTGAAAAAAGACATTGCAGACAAACCAAAAGTGAATGATAAAAAATCAACCTACATCAAAGGAGGAATTTATGAAATGGGTTACAATGGAAAAAACTTTTGTTACGACATAGAACTTCCTGAACACAAAGTTTACCTTAATGATTTCAAGATGGATGTATTTCCAGTTTCTAATCAACAGTATTTAGAATTCATCGAAGATGGAGGATATGAGAATTACAAATATTGGTTGTCAGACGGATGGGAGAAAGTAAAAGAAAACAAATGGAGTTCTCCCATGTATTGGGAAAAAATTGACGGAGAATGGAATGTCCGAGATTTTATAGGAATTAGAAAAATCAATCCAAATGAGCCAGTATGCCATGTAAGCTATTATGAAGCCGATGCATATTGCAAATGGGCAGGAAAAAGACTTCCTACAGAAGCTGAATGGGAAAAAGCTGCTTGTTGGAATGAAGAAAAACAAGAAAAATCAATTTATCCTTGGGGAAATGAAGAGCCAGAAAAAGACAAATGTAATTTATTAGAATCATATTATTGGAAATGTACAGAACTAGGAACATTCCCAAATGGTACTAGTCCTTCAGGATGTCAACAAATGATTGGAGATGTTTGGGAATGGACATCATCAGAATTTATCGGGTATCCAGGATTCAAATCGGGATTTGATGAATACAATGACAAGTGGTTTACAAATCAAAAAGTTTTGAGAGGAGGATCATTTGCAACACCAAAAATGTCCATCAGAGGAAGCTATAGAAATTTTTTCAGATTAGATGAACGTTGGTTATTTTCCGGGTTTAGATGTGCAAAAGATATCTAGATTTTGGATACGAGTGTTAGTGAAAAATGATTTTTGTCATCTAACCAAGTATGTTTGATGTCAAATCCCACATCATCAAGAAGTTTATGTATATCAGACAACTTATACTTGTGAGAATATTCGGTGTGAATCAGTTCGTCTTTTTCCAAATTCAATAAAAGGTCAGATTTTGATATTACTACAGATTGGTTTACTAGAGATTTTAGATACATCTCAATTCTCTGATCATTTTCGTTGTATAGTGAATGATGTGAAAAATTATTTAAATTAAAATCTGCATCAAGTTCATCATTGATTCTAGAAAGAACATTTAGATTAAATTCCGCAGTTATGCCTTGCGAATCATCATAAGCAGATTCTAAAATCTGTTTATCCTTTACTAAGTCAAGTCCAATCAGAAAAAGATCACCTTTTTTCATGGTGGAATTTATTTTTTGTAGGAATTCATGTCCATCAACAGGGGAGAAATTTCCAAAACTAGAACCTAAAAATAAAATTAAGTTTTTTTTCTCATCATAGTTTTTTAGAAATTCTAAACCACCTTCATAGGTATCAATTATTCCAGTTATATGCAAATGTTCATAATCTTTCAATAAATTCTCTGAACTTTCCGCTAAAATCTCAGAAATATCTATAGGAAAATATTCAACAACATCACAAATTTTTGAAAAAATATCAAGAATTATTCTTGTTTTTACAGATGCGCCACTACCTAATTCAACGACTCTGAAATTTTTGTCCAAATACGAAGGCAATTCATTTTGAAGTTTTTTTAAAATTATAATTTCGGTTTTAGTAGGATAATATTCAGGCAACATACAAATTTTTTCAAATAAATCTGAGCCCTTTTTGTCATAAAAAAATTTAGGAGAGATGAATTTACAACGCCTGTTTAAACTAAAAGATATTTCTTCAGCAAATGTTTTTTCAATTCTACTTGCATGAGGTTTGAAATATTGAAGACGGTTATCTACAACATATTTTTTATAATTTAGATTTTTTTGTAAAGTGTTACTCAAGTATTAATTCCGTGATTTTTTAACATAAATGCGTTATCCCAAATTTTACGCATAAATCGTATTTCTTGATATACTTCTTGTTTTAACAATAATCAATGAAAGAAATACTAAAAGTGGAGCATTTGCAAAAATATTTTAATAAAAAAGGTATGTTTGGGGGGAAAACATCAACAGTCAGGGCAACTGACGATGTTTCGTTTTCACTCGAAACGGGTGAAGTGTTAGTATTAGCAGGAGAGTCAGGATCAGGAAAATCAACCATTGCAAAATTAATTCTTAGATCAGTTCAGCCAGATTCTGGAAAAATCTTTTTTGAAGGACATGAAATTGATGATGAAAAAAAGAATTTGGAAAAAATTAGGATGAATTGTCAAATGATTCATCAAGATCCATATGACTCAATTAATCCAAGAATGAAAATTGGAGACATAGTATCAGAACCCCTAGAAATTCATAACATCGGAAACAAACAACAGAGATTAAAGAGAGTAGTTGAAGTTTTGCAAGAAGTAAAACTAGAGCCAGCTAACGAGATCATAAAAAAATATCCCCACATGCTATCAGGAGGACAAAGACAAAGAGTAGTATTGGCAAGGGCATTATCCCTCAAACCAAAAATTATCATAGCAGATGAGCCTGTATCTATGCTAGATGTGTCAATAAGAGCAGAGATGCTTGAATTAATGCATGATTTACAGAAAAAATACAATATTTCATTTATCTATATCACGCATGATTTGGCAACTGCAAAATATTTTGGTCAGAGAATAGGAGTTTTGTATAAAGGAAAAATTGTGGAGATGGGTCCAATTGATCAAGTTTTATTGAAACCAAGACATCCTTACACCCAAGCATTAATTGATGCCATTTCAGAGCCAGATCCTGATAACCTAAAGAAAGAAAAGAAAATAAGGATTAAAGATGCAACCGATGAAGATATTTTTCAGGGATGTAGATTCAGAGCAAGATGCCCCTATGTGATTGAAAAATGTGCAGAAGAACCAGAGTTACTGGAAATTTCTGACAGACATTATTCTGCCTGTCACATAAAATTAGACTAGGAAGTGTGTACAGAAGGCATTCGTTTATCTTTGTAAGTCACAACATTGGAAACACCATTCTTTGGGAAAACACCATAGATTAATTTTGCTTTTTGTATAACAGAATCTTTCAAAGAAACCATGATGAATTGACTCTCATGGGATCTTTCTTCCAGAATTTTTGCCAGTCTTTCAGAGTTGGGAGCATCAAGATGTGCATCTACTTCATCAAATAGGTAAAAGGGAGATGGTTTTAGCTTTTGTAATGCAAGTACAAATACAATTGCAGCTAAAGTTTTTTCACCACCACTAATTGATGTTGATTCTCTTTTCGGCTTATTTGGAAATTGAATTAGATATGATATTCCAGAATTAAATATATCATCTTCATTTTGTAATTCTAGCCATGCATTGCCTTCAGTCATTTTATTAAAAATCAAACGAATTTCTTTATCTACTTTGTCAAATGCATCTAAGAATGTCTGACGCTTATCTTTCTCGATATCTTCAATGAATTTAACAATAGAGTTTCTTTCTTCTTCAAGAGAATTCTTTCTTGTAGACATTGAACGATATCCATAGGATACTTCCAGATAGGTTTCAGGAGCTTTTGCATTTAATGCATTTAAAGAATTTAGTTCGGCAGTTAATCCCTGAACAATCGATTCAACATCGAATGTTTCCATATCTTTGTCAAACCCAAATGCGGAAAGAATTTGCTGAAGTTTCATTTCGTTTTCAACTAAATCATGCAAATCCCTGTTCAAAGAATCAGTTTGACGCTCCAATGAATTGATTTGTTTTGTAATTTCTTTATCTTTTTCAGATAAAACTTTGAGTTTATCATCATATTCTTTTAGATTTTCAATTGAAGAACCAGATGTAGAGATAAGTTCCTGCTCTTTCTCTCTTAATTTAATAAGAATTGCACTTTTAGATTCTTTTTGTTTTTCTAATTCTTGTATTTTTGATTCTAGTTCTTGATGTTCCAAATTCAAAGAATGTTCTTCATTATAAAGACGATCAGATTGAGACTTTTCTCTGTTTTCTTGAGTTTGTAATGTTGTTTGTTGAGAAGATTTATCACGATATTCATTCATTATTGTAGTATATTGTTTTTCAATTTCAGATTTCCTGGAATTTATTCTAGACAATTCATTTGCAATTCGAGTCTGTTCACCACTTGCATAATTTTCCTCTACGATTGCGATACGTTGACGTAATGATTCTGCATGGGATTCAGTAGTGGATATTTCAGACGCAATAGTAGAATTTCTAGAAGTCAATTCAGAAATTCTTTTTGTTAATTGATCTTTCATGGCAATTGCTGAAGTTATTCTGGATTTCAAATTTGCAAGATTCTCATTTGTAGAAGTAAGAGAATTTTCAGAAATTGAGAGTCTTTCTGCATAAGATTGAATTGAATCGTCTAATTTTTTCAAAGAATGTTTTTTCTTTAACATGTATTTTTTTATTAACCCAATAGACTGGAATAATCCATCAATATCACTACTCATCGAAATTAGTTTTGTAAGTTTAGAAATTTTTGAGTTAATGTCTATTACAACAGTTCCGCCTTTTGCTTCAAAGAATTCACCATCGATAGTCACAGCCTTGTAACCTTTTTGAGACAGATTATACGCAGATTCACGCGTTTCAGTAAGCACAATATTTCCAAACAAGAATGTTTTGAGTGCAGTGTATGCAGAATCACAAGTCACATAATCTGCAAGAATTCCCATTATTCCTGATTCGGCAGGTAATTTTAGTTTGAATTGAGGAATTGCCTCAAGTGGGATAATTTTCAATTTTGGAAGATTTTTACTTTTAGCTACCTCAGCAATTCCAAGCAATGTTGCAAAATCTTTTACCACTATAGCTTTAATCCAATCTGAACTCACAGCCAATACAGAGCGTTCATATTTCTTATCCCATGAAATCATTTCATAAACTAGACCGTCAATTCCAAGTTTCTCAGCATCTTCTTTTAGTTTTGCAACAGTATAATCTTCATGCATGAATCCTTTTACTGTCTTAATTTTTGATTCGTATTGAGTTGCAGCTTTGTTGGATTTTTCTAAAATTAATCCCAATTCATCCATATCATTGTTAATCTTTGATTTTCGTTCATGTAATTTAGAAATTCTAGATTTTAATTCAGTTATGGATGCAGTGTGATTATTCATCATCGATTCCAATTGAGATTCATATCCGGATAGTTTTACAATGTCATTTTCTATTTCATTAAATTTTGCAGTGTTTGTTTTAATTTTAATGAGAGATTCATCGTTTTCATTTTGTAGTTTGGATAACTTTAATTCAGATTGATTAAGCGCTCCAGTCAAAGACTTTATTTTATCATCAATTTCTGATTTTTTCGCTGCAGCTTGTGATTGTTCATCTAGAATTTTATTTCTTTGTGAATCAATTATTTCTAAATCAGCATTTATTTTGTTTTTCTTTAGATTTGTTTCTTCAATTGAATCTTTGATTTTGTTTATTTGAGAATTGATATCATTTCTAGCTTGATCAATATCTTCAATTTCTTTTTTAATTTCCGGAATTCTAATTTCAATTTGCTCCAGTCTTTTCTTTGATGCAGATATTGCACTATTGTCAATTTCATATTGTTCCATAGCAGAACTTATTTCTACATCCAAAGATGCTTTCGATTGACTATAGTCATTAGCTTCTGCCATCAATTTAGATTTTTCAGTTTCAAGAGACTCAATTTCAGTTCGTAAAACATTTCTTTCTTCATCAAATTTTGTGATTTCAGATGTCAGAGTATGTAGTGTAGATTCTTTGGAGGATTTTTGGCATAAAATAATTTTCAGTTTGTTTGCAGCCGCTATTGCCTTGTAACGATTTAATTCACGCTCCAAAATATCGTGACGTAATTTTTGATTTCTTTCTTCTTCAAGTTCATCAATCCTTTTTTTTATTTCACCCATTTTTGCAAGTGCAATTTCCAGTCTTCTATCTGCCTCATCGAGTTGTTTTACAGACTCTGTCTTTTTTTCATCAAAATATGATAAACCGATTAAATCTTCAATGGTTTTCCTTTTTTCTTCTGATGTAAATTCAGAAATTCTGGTGACTGTTCCTTGTTGAACAGCATTTAGTTGGCCCAATCCAGCATTTGCCATATCCAACAAATCAAGAATGTGACTTCGGTTTGTTTTCTTTTTATTAAGATAGTAGGTATTTTCCCCACTTTCATCCATTTCTCTGGTTATCTCAACCTGATCTGAATCAACTGGAATTTTTCGGTCAGTGTTATCAAAATGCACACTAGATCTGGCCATTTTTGGTCCACGGCGATTTCCCTCAATATCATGAATTAAAGATCGTAATTTATCAACCCTCATTACTTTGGGCTTATTTTCACCCATTGCAAAAATTATGGCATCCAAAATGTTGCTTTTACCCGAACCGTTTGGGCCAGAGATAGACACAAGTCCAGGTTCAAATTGAACAGTAGTATTCTTAAATCCAAATGATTTGAAACCAAAGATCTCGACTTTTTTTACATGAACCAATGACAATAATCTTGTATTACGTAGGATAATCGATGATTAACAAGTTTAGTTGACATAATTGAGTAATTTTTCTTGTTTTGTTATCATATTTTTCGTAATGGTCCAGATCCAGGATAGTCATAATTAAAATACAATGAAACTAAAAACTACGACAAAATTGTTTTGATCACATTACAACTAAGTCAAAAACCAAGATCAGGCACAAAAAGGATATGTTTTAAATTAAAAGTGGTTTCAGGCTTAATCGAGTTTCCCCTTGAACACCTGAAGCACACAAACGATAGGACGGTGATAAATTATCTACTACAAAATGGGAGATAACATCTTGTATGTATAGTAAAAACAGACAGAACTGTTCAGAAGAAATTTTATCTTTACCATAGATTGTTTGAAATAAATTATATCAATGGAGTTGTGATAAATCCTACAATTGAGCCGACCATGAATAGGAAGAGATTTTTTGGAAATACCATGTTATCACCTGTCCTTAAATTGGAATAAAAAATATAGATTGTTTGAAATAAACAGATCATTTTTGCAAGGAATAAAGCATTTATCAAAATTTTTCAAATTCAGTGACAAGTCACCTATAATTACCGAGGAAAGATTCAAAAATTATGGTAAAATTAGGATTAATTCAAACCACATCATACGAATCTAATCAGAAAGGAATAGCACAAGTTTCAAAGATTATTAAAAAACTAGGACAAAAAGAGACAAAAATAGTATGCCTGCCAGAACAATGGTTAAAGAACAACATTATCAAGGATTTTGATTCAGAGTTTTTAGAATTTAAGAAAATCGCAAGAGACTTTTCAATGACTATTATTCCAGGAGCGTTTTATGAGATTAGAAAAAACACCTCAATAATTGCTCCAGTTATTGGTCCTGAGGGTGAGTTCATAGGAAGACAAGAAAAAATCCATCCTTTTGATTATGAACGCTATAGCGTAAAACCTGGAAATGAGGCTAAAATTTTTAAAACATCTTGTAAGTTTGGAATAATTATTTGCTACGACATGGTATTTCCCAACGTTGCCAATGTTCTTGCAAAGAAGGGAGCTCAAGTATTATTTTCTCCAAGCAGAATTGTTCGAAGAGGGATTGTACCTTGGGAAATGTATGTTCAGGTCAGAGCACTAGAAAACAGAATACCAATTTTAGCTGCAAATGTGGAGAATCGAAGATTTGGAGGAAATAGCATTATTGTAGATTTAACAGAAGATGACAAAGTAGTTACAACAAAAATCATTAAATTAAAAGGAGCAAGTGAAAAAAGTAAAGAATTCATTCTTGAAAAATATGAGAAAAGTAGAAAAAGCAGATTTTCAGATTCAAATAAATTTCAATAATTAATTACCGGCAACAAACTTTTCGCATTCAGCTTTTGCGTTTACATCAGAAGTTTGTTCTATGGGATGTTTCATCAGATAAGCACTAGCAGGTTTAATTGGACCACCAACACCCCTATCAAGAGCAATTCTTGCCAATCGAATTGCATCAATTACAATCCCTGCAGAGTTTGCTTTGTCATCAACTTCTAAACGAACTTCCATGTTGTAAGGAATGTTTGCCCATTGACGACCTTCAATTCTCATAAACATCAATTTAGTATTTCCCAAGAAAGGAATAAAATCAGAAGGACCAACATAGATTTGATCATCATCTAATCTGTCTTTAAGCTGGCTTTGAACACTTTCTGTTTTAGAAATTCTCTTTGAAGCTAATCTATCTTGTTCTTTCATGTTTAGAAAATCAGTGTTACCACCCACATTGATTTGGTAAGTTTTTTCGATTTTAGTTCCTCGATCACTACATAATTTTGCTAATGTTCTATGTACAATAGTTGCGCCAACTTGTCCTTTGATATCATCACCAATGCAAGGAATGTTTTTTTCTTCAAACTTTTTGGCCCATTTCTCATCAGATGCAATAAATGATGGAATGCAATTAACAAAAGCAGTGCCAGTATCAAGACAGATTTGAGCCCAAAATTCAGTTACTTTGTCAGAACCTACAGGCAGATAAGATACAATAATTTCAACACCAGTGTCTTTTATTATTTTTTTTACTTCATCAGCAATTTGTTCAGGAGTTTTGTCACTTTGAATAGGTTTAATTCTATTTTCCACCCATAACCCTACACCATCCAAAATTGGGCTTTCATGAACTTTGGCGTCGGTTTTTGGCATTTCATCTCTAGGAACCCAATCAACCATGTTCGGATATTCATAAATTGCTTCATTGAGTAATTTGCCAACCTTGTTTTCCCCAACATCAAATCCGCAAACAAAGTCAATGTCATGTATCCCATATCCTGCTAATTTATCGTGAATGATTCCTGTAACTTCTTGAGAGGGGTTTTTACGGTAATATTCTATACCTTGAATTAATCCAGCAAAACAATTACCAATACCTACCAAACCAACTTTAATCCTATCAGCCATTTGAAGACTGGTGTTATTGGACTTGTTTAAAGTTTTCTTAGAACATACAGAAAATATTTCAATTAAGGCAGAATTTTATACTTGCCATCGACGAATAAAATCATGATAGAACCTGGACGTCCGGTTAAAGACATTGAAATTGATTCAGATACACCAATAGAAAATATTTTTGAAGAGTTGTCTCAATCAGGAGGATTTGAATCAGTAAATCTTTCAGACGGATTAGAGATTTTAACTGAGATGATTTCAGATAAACAATGTCTAAGATTTGTTTCATTTGTAGGAGCTGTTGTTTCAACTGGATTAAGAGGAATAATTAAAAATATGATCAAGAATAAATGGTTCGATGTTGTAATTACCACTTGTGGTGCATTAGATCATGATATTGCAAGGCATTTTTCACACTACAAAGAAGGTTCATTTACAATGGACGATATGGAATTGTCAAACCAAAATATTCACAGATTAGGAAATGTACTTGTTCCAATGGATAGCTATGGTCCACTTATAGAAGAGAAGATGCAGGGATTTTTAGAAGAAGAATATCAAAAGGGAGTCAAAGAGATGACCACTGCAGAAATTTGTAAAATGATCGGAAAGCATCTGGGAGAAGATTCATTTCTTTATTGGGCACACAAAAACAATGTAAGCGTAGTAGTTCCTGGAATTATGGATGGAGCAGTAGGCAGCCAAATTTGGCTTTTTGCACAAAAACATAGTGATTTTAAACTAAACATGACAGGTGATGCAGATTTACTTTCAGGATTTATTTTCAAAGCTGAAAAATCAGGAGCGTTTATGATTGGAGGAGGGATTTCTAAACATCATACATTGTGGTGGAATCAATATAGAGAAGGATTGGATTATGCATTTTACATTACAACTGCACAAGAATTTGATGGAAGTCTTAGTGGGGCACTAGTAAGAGAAGCAATCTCATGGGGGAAAGTTACACAAAAAGCTAGGCAGTCAACGCTACATGCAGAAGTCACAACAATTCTACCGTTTATTTATGCGGCATTAATTAAAAAATTACAAAAATAGATCATAAGGTAGACAAAAGATATTATCTGATTAGGATAAATAGAAACCATTGCTTCCTGAAATAAAAATTAGAGAGATCATACCAATAAATCTAGAAGGCGGGTACCTTATTGATGGGTTCCCATCTGTAGGATTTAGTAGCGCAATATCTTCAGAATCAATGATACACACATCAAATTTTGAATTAGCAGGCATAATAGATTCAGAAAATTTTCCACCAATCAGCATAATAAAAAATAAAATTCCAAATTTCCCAACAAGAATTTTTGTAAATGAAAGTTTGAAAGTTGGAATATTTTTATCATATTTCACTCTTGAGGAATCTCTGCACAGAGTTACTGCTAATGCAATGTTAGAGTGGGCAAAAAAACACAAAATTGAATTAATTGTAAGCAGTGTTGCAATAAAAGATCCAAAAGGAAATGAAGAAATGATTGGAATTGGGAGCACAGAATCGGCCAGAGAGAAAATCACAGATGCAGGTTTGAAAGTATTAGAACACGGGACAGTTCCAGGAATTCCAGGAATCTTGTTAAATGAAGGAAGTATAAAAAAACAAGATGTCATTGTAATAATTTTTCACACTGATGGAAAAGGTCCAGACTTTAAATCAAGTGCAAATCTTTGCTTAGCAATGTCAAAATTAATTCCCGGAGCTTCATGCAACATTCCATCATTGCAAAAAGAAGCAGAAAAAGCAGAGGAAATGATTAAAGAGGCACATGAAGAATCAAAACATCTAAAAGATTACATGTACAGATAAAAGTTCAATTATGTTTATTTTGTTACCCACATGGTTGCAATTACAAGAGAATGGAACAGTTTTTTGAATTTGCACTATCGGTAATTGTTATTTCAGCATCAGGAGTAATGACTCCAGGCCCACTTTTTGCAGCCAATGTATCTTATGGATTAAGAGAAGGTGCAAGATCAGGAATCAAGATGGCAATTGGTCACACAATTGTTGAATTTCCATTAATTGTTTTGTTGGGAGTAGGAGTATTCTCATTTGAGATTTTTCCAGAATTTAGAACAATAATTTCTATTTTAGGTGCCATCACACTTTTTATGTTTGCAATTATTCAGATTAAGACAATTTTTACAAGAAAAGAAATTTCAAAAATAAAAACAAAACAAGGACCGTTAATTACAGGGATTTTGCTTAGTGCGTTAAATCCATTTTTTATTATTTGGTGGCTAACAATTGGTTTCAAATTAATATCGGATGCAATGTTGATATGGGCATTTGCAGGCATCATCATTTTATTTGCATTGCATATTTGGATGGATTTTGCATGGCTTGGCGCTATTTCATTTTTTACATCAAAGAGTTCAAAAATGATATCTAATAGAAATTACAAAATGCTAATGATCAGCCTAAGTGTGGCGTTAATTTATTTTGGAATATCTTTTTTGTCAGACACAGTATTTTAACCACAATCTAAAATTTCAATTTCAGGTTCACATGAATCATTAAAAAGATCAATCTTTTCAACAATCATTTCACATATTTCAGGATCTAAAGATTCTTCAAATGTGTTAATTTCATTTAAAATTTGCATATGTTTTATACCACAGGAATTGTTGGATAAACTAAGAAACATCATCATAATTAAAATTACGAATAAGATTAGAATGAGTTTTTTTAAACTAATTTTTTGAAATATCAATTTCCATAGTGGAAACATTACGTTGTTTTCCATCTTGAGAAGTAAGTGAATCAGATGAAATTCGTACATCACTAATCACGTAGCCTACCGAATCCATTCTTTTTACAATCATTTGGGATACATCAACGGCTTGAGTTATTCTTTTTCCTCTAGCTTTAATTGTCACAGTAGGCCTTGTAGAAAGTTGAGTTAAAGTTGCTGAAACATAGGTCATGATAGGTTTGGTGCCAACAAAAATTACATCTCGTTCTTCTGGCGGATGATGTATTTCAGAAGTTTTGTGTTGTGGTTCAGGTTCTGGTGCAGATAGTTGTGGTTCAGGTTCTGGTGCAGATAGTTGTGGTTCAGGTTCTGGTGCAGATAGTTGTGGTTCAGGTTCTGGTGTTGGTTCAGGTTCTGGTGTTGGTTCAGGTTCTGGTGTTGGTTCAGGTTCTGGTGTTGGTTCAGGTTCTGGTGTTGGTTCAGGTTCTGGTGTTGGTTCAGATTTAGTTCGGGTGTCAAATTCAGATAAAATGTCTTCTGCGTCTTTTGATTTTTTAGAGTCGTTCAATTTTGAATTCCTGTTATATGAAAACTTTCCCCGGCGTTTATTAATTTTTCAGGTTTTGCCCATCAAGATAGTCTTCAAGTATTTTTTCTAATTGATCTTCGTTACTAGCCTTTCTTATTTTTTCAACCAAATCCTCATGTTCAATTTCATAGCAGTTTAACACATCTTGAGAATCTTTGAAAACCAGCATTGCCTTATTTTTAAAAATACAATGATACAGTTTTTCTTTTTCCATTTTTTCTGGTTTTAGATTAATGCCATTTTCATCAGCAGAGACGGGATAATCCATAAAATTATGAAACATGATCAGTATTTAGATGAATGCACAATATAGTAATAATCAAAACATTATCTAAAAGTATTGGAAACAAGAGTGGTTTTCCACATAGATTTTGATTATTTTTATGCTCAATGTGAAGAGACAAGATCACCCGAATTAAAAACAAAACCAGTTTGTGTTTGTGTTTTTTCAGACAGAGGAGGAGACAGCGGTGCAATAGCTACGGCAAACTATGCTGCAAGAAAATATGGAGTTAAATCAGGAATGCCGATTTCGTTTGCAAAAAAAAGACTAGCAAGTAGAAATGATGCAGTGTTTCTACCAGTAGATTTTGATTTCTATTCAGACATTTCTGAAAAAGCAATGAAAATTATGAAATCCAATGCAGATATCTTTGAATATGTTGGAAGAGATGAGGCCTACTTGGATGTAACAAAAAGAGTAGAAGGAGATTTTAAGAAAGCAAGTCATCTTGCACAGCAAATTAAAAATTCCATTCGAGAAAAAATCAAACTTAGTTGCTCAATAGGAATTTCACCTAACAAGTTGATTTCAAAAATTGCATCAGATTATCGAAAACCAGACGGTCTTACAGTTGTAACTCCAGATAATATGAGTGAGTTTTTAAATCCTTTAAAAATCAGAGCTATTCCAGGTATAGGGAAAAAAACTGATGAAAGATTCAGTGAAATGGGTTTGGAAACAATACAAGACTTGAAAAAACTAGATGTTTTTACATTGAATAAAGAATTTGGAAGAAAGAGTGGGACTTACATCTACAATGCAGTGAGAGGGACGTATAATGAACCAGTCAAAGAAAGAGAAGCAAGCATACAGTACAGTAAAATTTCAACATTAAAAAAAGACTCAAAAGATTATCAATTTCTATCTGAAAGTATTATCGATTTATGCAAAGAAGTACATAGCATACTATTGAAGAATAATCGGATGTTCAAATCAGTAGGAATTCATCTAATTCAATCAGATTTATCAAGTAAATCAAGATCAAGAATGTTGAAAAATCCGACTTCAAGTATTGAAGAATTGCAAAAAAATGCGGACCAATTACTAAGAGAAGCATTAGAAAACCAAACCATCACAATCAGGAGATTAGGTGTGAAAGTTACAGAACTTTCAGAAGTTCAAGGGCAAAGCAGCATTACAAATTATTTTTAAATAGAGAGATTATTGTTCAAGTTTCTTCATACGTCTGGATTCTATCAAAATTACTACAAGTATGAATGCAAACAGCCATGGCAGAAACATGATCTCACCTGCAATTTTGTGATATTCTTCCCATGCTACAGGATCTGTTGTTACTTTAAGGGCATACCAAGATAAAGAAAAGATTCGAATTAAATTGACTGTGATTGTCCCTATAATGCCTAAAACAAAATACATGGCTTTTCGATGTCTTGGAATGTTCAGTTTTAACATGAAGGCACCAATTACCAAGGAAAAAATAATAATACTGTGAACTCCAGCAGATGGCCAAAATACCTGAAGTGCCATTGAACCATGTTCCCCACGCAAAAACATCACATTATCTTTGGCAACGGCAGTTCCAAGATCAAGTATTGTAATAACCCACACGTTAGTTTGAACAAAATATGGAACAACATATTGTAAAGGTCCCAAAGTGTCATATGGGAAAAATGCATCAAGCGAAAGGATTAGCGCAGTACCAGTCAGGAAAATAGGTCCGGCAGGAGCGATTCTAATCCATCTCTTGCCAAAGAAAATAGTCAATGCTGCAACAACAAAAATTGCCATAATAACAAAGTCCCACATCCATGTCCAAGAATAAATTAATTGTACGTCAAACTGTTCTGCAGATTCAATAATGTAATCTCTTAAACCATACTCCAACGAAATCAGATATGCAATAGTCAGAAACGACAAAGGGATTACTGAAAGAAGTCGTTTTTTAGATATGACAATTTTTAGTCCAATTAATTCGGCCACTATGAAAACAAGTGCAAAGAAATAACCTCCTCTACCTTCATTCCAACTCCATGCGATGGAATCAGGGAAGGCAATCATTGAAAAAATGATAGGGCCAGATATTATGAAAATTCCAAAAATAATATTCCAATTCTGCATTAGTTAAACCTAAAAAATGGCAAATAAATAGCTCAACTTTGATGATTTGGAAAAATCATTCTTTCATTAAAATTCAAAAAAACGCTAATCTTCGGCATCCTCTATTTCATCTGACTCAGGATCTCTTCTACTAGGCCTAATTGGGACATAAATGAATGTCATATAATCAATTAAAAGTCCTACAACATACATTTCAAGGTTGTAAAAATTTGCCTAATTGGTAATTTCTGATGCATCATTATCAAGTATTGAGAGTACATTCAATTTTAAGAGATTTTACAGTAGTAAAATAAGTGACAATCAAAATGACAATTGCAATAATTCGAATCGGAACATCATAATTGGTTAGAAATGCAGTTGCAGTTGCACCTACAGAACCAAAAGTCGAGATTATTGCAAATCCTACTGGACCACAACTACACGCACCAGCAACAGCACCAACAATGGATCCAATAATACCGCCACCCATTTTTTGTTTTGAACTTTTTAGAATGGTTATTCTAAAAATATTCATCGGGATAACCAGTCCAGATAGTGCAGAAAGTATTAAAATTAATACAAATCCCAATTCAGTCCCAACAGGTAAATGACTTATGATGTAAGGTTCTAAGAAAATGTATTCAGACAGAATCAGTAAACCAATTACCATAGAAACAAAAATAACAGATGCTAATAAGACATATTTGAAATTTGAGAATACAAGTTTGGTAGTTTGTATCATTTAGATCATAGGATCCAGAATTTGTTTAAAGACAGAAAATGGTTGTGCACCACTGATTTGTTGTTGTCCGTCAGGACCTACAATAAAGAATCCAGGGGTTCCTCCAACACCATGATCTTTTGCTTGCTGTATATTATACTGAACACGTTTTGAATATTTTCCTGAATCAAGACAACTATCAAAGAGATTCATGTCAAGACCCAAACTAAATGCAAATGCTTTTAGTCTTTCAGAATTTGCCCAACCGCCATCAATTTTCGATTCTTGTGAATTGTAAAGAAGGTCATGATAATCCCAATACTTTCCTTGATCTTCAGCACAGTATGACGCTTGAGCTGCTTTTAGAGAATCACTTCCCAAAAAAGCTAAATCAACAAAAACTAAATTTACTTTTCCTGTTTCAATATAATCACGTGTTATTGCAGGTTTTGTGTTATGAAACCAATTATAACATTGGTGACATTGGTAATCACCAAATTCAACAATTGTGATTGGAGCAGAAGGATCTCCTAAAATTGCAGAACCCATAGCAGTAGAGATGGTACCATGCATTCTACCCACATCAAGATTCGCAGTTTCTGTGGGTGATGAAGAGGCAGATACTGCAATACCAACAATAATTGCTGCAACTATAGATCCTAAAACTACAGCTTTTTTACGCATGTTTCAAAACATATCGAATTGGTTAAAAAAACTTATTCCAAATTACGTGATGATTTTCGTTTGAACAGATTTAGAAATTTTGCAATAATAGTATCAATAGGACAAATCTCACAGGAAGCAAGTGATGAGTGACTATCAAGATGTTTTTCAAATTTTTCTCGAGATTCAAAAACAAGATCACATTTTTCACAATAAACTTTATTCACATTGTTCTTCGATGGTGTATTCATAAATTTTTTTGTGGACTGATGCTTATAAAGATCCTGTTGAAAATCAAATTATGATTAAATTCTTTGATGACGGTTAGAGGATTTTTCGATGACGCTAGAAGTTTTATAATTATTGTAGTTTAAGATACTACGTAAAGCCCACCACACAATTGTAATTTATGATATTTTTGGAAAACAATTAAAGATAGAAGGCATGAGAACAGATCCAAAATATAAGTTGCACAAAGTCAGATTTCAGAATACCAAAACATTTTCCACATTATAATTTCTCATTGCCGCAAGAGATACCAATGAAAGATTTGGGTTTCAGAATTTAAGAATTAGAGATAATGAATTCTCATGTGAACATTTAGTTCAACTTGATATTTTGTCACAAACCCACAATGTGTACAAGAAAACAATTCAGATTGATCTACAGATTCTCGTTCTATCACCCTACCTGAAATAGAAGTAATGTTAATTTTTTCATTATTTGAAATTACTGCAAAGTTTCTTCCTTCATCTATTGAATCCAAGTATTCTTTAATAGCAGAAATAACTAAAGCGATGTCAAGAGTTTCATCATCATTAAAAGTAGAGAGAGTGAACTGGTGTTGTTTGATAGTAGGAATAGCAGCTACCTTATCTGCAACATAAACGAGTAACTCGTTTTTTATAGATGATACATCTTTGCAGTCAATAGTAAGCATGAATTTTAATGAATTTATCAATATTTTAGTTTAACAATAATTTGAAAATGATTATTATGGTTTGATATTGTGAATTTGAATAGATGAGAGATTCAGAAACATTTGGGGTTGAAAAAGGCCACGGAGAAGAGATTGTATCATGGTTAAACAACCAGGCAAAAATTCAAGGGGTAAAACTTGAAGCTAGATTGTATGGATACGATATTTCGACTAAAAATTTTGGGGATTTTGAATTGTTTTCGTGGATTGGAGATGTGCAAATTGCAAGAAAAATGATCATAAAAGCAAGTAAAAGATTCAAGGTAAAAGTAATCGAAGGAGGATACAAACCAAAAGAAAAATTACTCAGATTAAAAAAATTTGATTTTGCCAAAGTCAAAAAGGGAGACAAGACAATAGGATTATTAGAATTTGCATCATCAAGATTTGGAGATAAACAATGGGAGATTCAAAATGAAGAACGTCATTAAAATAATAATTAAGAGAGTTGAAAAAATATGAAAAAAATAGGAATTGTAGGATTAGGAATGTTAGGAAATGCTGTGGCACTGCATTTGTTAGATGTAGGATTTGATGTCACAGTATACAATAGAACAAAAGAAAAAACAATTCAAGTTAAAGAAAAAGGAGGAAAAGTTACATCATCACCAAAAGAAACTGCTGAAAACGCAGAGCTCGTCATAATAGTAGTTAAAGATGCAGAGGCAGTAAAACAAGTATCATTTGGAAACAAGGGAATCATAGAATGTAAAAACGAAAAATTGATTGTTGCAGATATGAGTACAGTTGAACCGTCAGAATCAAAAAACATCTCAAAAAAATTTCAAGAGCACAATATTAACAAACTGGATATTCCAGTAATGGGGGGACCAAATGTAGCTATCACAGGAGAACTAGTCATGATGGTATCAGGAGATAAAACTGCTTTTGATAATTGTAAAAACGTTCTAGAAAAAATTGCAAATAAAGTATTTTTCTTAGGAGGAAGCGGGATAGCACATTCAGTTAAACTTGCCATGAACCTACAAATAACTATGCTTGCTCTGGCACTATCTGAAGGGATCACTCTTATGAAGAATGCAGATGTGGATCCAAAAATATTTCTTGAAATTTTAAACTCTACGTATTTTAAAACTGGCATGAGTGAAAAAAAGGCATACAAAATGATAGACGGAGAATATACCGCAACATTTACTCTTTCAAACCTAAAAAAAGACATCAGTACTATTACAAAAATGGCCAAATCCTTAGGAATAAAACTCCCAATGATAGAAAAAGCAGAGGAAGTGTATGACGACGCCCTAAAAGAAGGACTGGGGGAGATTGACTATACAGGGATAATAGAGTACATCAAAAGAATTAATGATTCCAAACAAAAATAATTGCACGAATATAATTAAACAAAAATTCTATAAGTTATGAGTTCCTTGTGCTAGTATGAGATTAAGTGATAAAGTCGCCATAGTAACAGGTGCATCAAGTGACATAGGTAAAGGAATTGCTAAAAGATTTTCAGAAGAAGGGGCAAAAGTAGTCATGGTTGCAAGAAACCTAGAAGGATTGGAAAATGCAAGAAAAGAGATAGGAAATGAAGAGTCAACAGCATCAGTCACGTGCGATTTGATAGATGAATCACAAGTATTACAAGCAGTAAATCAAATCATGGACACGTATGGGAAAATAGACATTTTAGTAAATAATGCAGGAGCAATCAATGATCCAGTACATTTTCACGAAATGAAAGACGCAGAAATTAAAAAACTCATAGATGTTAACTTGTTAGGAGTCTTTCATATGACAAAAGCAGTTCTTTCAAAAATGTCAGACGTAAAAAGTGGTGCAATTGTAAACATTGGCTCTATTTCAAGCGAAAGAGCAATTCCAAGAGTGCATTTGGCAGTGTATTCAGCAACTAAAGCAGCAATTTCCATGTTTACAAAATCAATCGCAGTTGAATATGCAAGAAGAAACATCAGATGTAATTGCGTCAATCCAGGAATTATTAATTCAGGAATGATTAAACCATATCTAGATGATCCTCAAGCAAGAAAAGTTCTCGAAGAAAGATTACCACTTGCAAGAGTCGGCGAACCTGTAGATGTTGCAAATGCAGTACTGTATTTAGCATCAGACGAGGCAAATTGGGTGACTGGAACTATCTTAAATGTAGATGGTGGCAAAACAGCTTCAGAAGGATAACCCTTTTTCAAACAATGTTTTTGCCAGTAATTGTGATACACGGATAGGTTCTGGGATAGAACCATCCAATGTCAAATCATCAAGAAGATGTCGTACATCATTTAGTGAACAGCCCTCTCTCCGAACAAAAATATCATGACATGTATGCAAAGTAATCTTGTCTCTTTTACCCAATTTATTATATTCAGAAAGTTTAGATTCAAATGAATTTGGAAAATGTTGTTTAATGGCACTATCTATTCCCACAGAATCATTATATGAAATTCCAATTATAGGAATTGTTAGAGAATCAAACAATTGTTTTATGTCTATAATATTATACATAGAGACTATCAAACCAGATATCAAAACATAGCTAACATCAGGTCTCTGAAGTTCATTATACATCTTCAAGATGGAATCTGTAGCATCATCACCGCCTATTGTAGTACTTCCAAATACAAAATCATCAATGATGAAATCTCGTCTCATTACAATTCCAGATAAAATAGATTTTGAAGAATTTGGTCCAAAGCTTTCAGCAATAGCAAGGCCTCTCAGTCCCTTTTTTTCAAGATGAAGAGATCTCATTTTTCTTTGCCCTCAAGTATGCTCTATAGCTTAATCCCGTAATGGTCATAATTATACCAGTAATTACAGACCACATAACGAAAGATGCGATTTGAGATTCGTCCATAAATTATTAGGAATTTGTAAACATCTAAAGTTTCGGTTAGGAACAAGAATGTCAAATTCAATTTTGCCTGAAACATCTAAATAGATTTAATGCAAGTGAAATTTATGCCTGAATTTATTTGCCCTGACTGCGGGAAACGACTATTTCATGAAAATGAAACAACGTTAAAAATCGAGGAAACAATTCATTCAAAATTCTGCAGGAAAACCGAAGGTGAAACACATAGTTTTATGCATCGAGATCCAGCACATATGCAAACTTTTGATTCAGAAAGAGAAAACGATACATCAGGCACGCCAGTGTTAAAGAAATAATTTCAAAAAAATACCTCAAAATTATATCCTAGGCATTACTGATGGAGTCTAGTTGTCAGAGGAATATCATTATGATTTAGTTGTAGTAGGAGGAGGTCCAGCAGGTTCATCAGCAGCATATGAAGCTGCAAGAAACGGAGTCAGGGTGGCCATGCTAGAAAAAGAAAATTCAATAGCAGAAACAGTTAGAACAAGTGGTGTAACATGGATTCAAAACATCAAAGAGTTTGGAATTCCAGATGATTGCTATAATCCCATAAAAAATTTCTCATTTTGTTCACCAAATAATGAAGTTACAATTAGCGATTCAGTTCCACGAGCTGCCGTGTTAGATGTGAGAAAAACATACAGATGGTTAGCTCAAGAAGCAAAACAGTCAGGCGCAGATATTTTTGTCAAAATCAATGTTAACAATGTAATTAAAAATGAAATGGGAGACATCATCGGAGTAAGCGGAATTGGGCCAAATGGCAAAATCACATTTCATTCCAAAGCAGTGATAGATGCAAGTGGATTTCCTTCAGTTGTTGTCAAAGCAATGGGATTTGCTACTCAATGGAAAAGATTTGGTGCAGGAGCTGAATACGAGGTAAAAGTAGAAAATATCGATCCAGACACATGGTGGCTAATGGTGGGTAAGCAATATTCACCTGCAGGATATGCGTGGATTTTTCCTCTAGGAAATAACATTGCAAGAATTGGAGTGGGTGTTGGAAAACCAGAATCGAATGTAGATCCAACTCAAAGACTAAAAGAATTAATGGATTCAAAGTTAGGACCAATTAAAAAACTGGGAAAAATATCACCAATTGAGTTTCATTATGGGTTGATTCCAAATGACGGATTATCAAGAAAGACAGTGTTCAATAATTTAATTTTAGTTGGGGACTCTGCAGGACAGGCAAATCCATTGGTTCTTGAGGGAATTAGATATGCTATAAAATTCGGCAGAGTTGCAGGAAAAGTAGCATCAGATGCAATTAAAGCAGGAAACACAGATGAAAGTTCTTTAAAAGCCTATGAAGAAAATTGGAAAAAAGAAATCGAATCCAAGATTAATTCTGCTGGAAAAGTACAGGATAGATGGATTGGGTTATCTGATGAAGAATGGGATAAAGAGTTAGATATCATTAAAGAATTAAAACCTGAAGAGTTCATTGATTTTATAAAAGCAGAATTTGGGTTATCAAACATGATAAAACTTGCTACACATCATCCAAAACTTGCAGTAAGACAGCTCTTTAATTTAGTTAAAGGGAAAAAATGATCATTTCACATTAAAAAAGTCAGTTACTCGCGTATCATGATATTCTAATTGAATGACGTGCAGACCAGAATCAAATGGTTTTGATATTATTTCTGAAAATAAGCCTGAAGAATTATCTTTAAGAGGAATCTCCTCTATCAAATTCCCTTTCTGATCAAAAATATCAACAAAGATATCTTCTCTAAATGCAATTGTCTTCTGAACAGCCCCAGATATTATCAGTTTATCATTATCATAGGAAGCTTCAATCACTGCGGTACGGGAACGGATGGGAAGGTATCTTTCAATGATCATTTTTAATTCATCGATGTTTTCATCTACACTTTGAGCATTCTTATCAGTAAACCCTGACTTTATTTCATTAATTACAGATGAAAATCTAGAATTACTAGCAAAATCTTCACCGCCAAATTTTTCTGCAAATGATTCTAGTTCTTCAAATTCGCGTGCTAATTCAACCATATTCAAATCAGTTTCACTGTATTCAAAATCAAATTCTTCTTCAACATGAACAATTTGAGTAGCCTTAGAATCTTGATATTGTAACATTACAACATATAGGCCAGGATCGGTGGGGGCAATCCATTGGGTGAAAAAATCACCTTGCTTGGTATCAGTAAATTTTAAGCTACTGTGAGTACTTCCATCCATATTGAAAACAGTAACGTAAAGATTTTCGCGCCTATCAAAAATAGATTTTTCAGTAGCGCCCTTTAGAATCCAAATATCTTTTTCTGCATCAAATGAGATATCATATATTATTTTTGGGTTTTTGAGAACCAGATGTTCACTAAGATAATCACCAATTTCTGAAATTTTGGATTCTGCGTCGACAAAGTTTGCAATATCAATTAATTCATTAGCATCAATCATCATTTGATCATACTCATCAACGTATGCAGAAAATTCACTGTTGTGGAAGGTGGACACCATGTTTGAAAAAGTGCTGAGTTTTTTACGGAATTCAATACGCTTTATCTCATCTGCAGTATATCCAACATCAGACCCCAGAGGATCATTTGCATAAGCCTGTGAAACATCTGTCCATTCACCAAATAATTCTCTCACTAACGTATCAGCTTGATCAAGATCATTTTGAATCACAAGATCCCTTACGTTATCTATTTTCTCATTGAATTTTTCAGTGAATTGAATATAGTTTGGTAAAAAGCGATTCTTGGTTAAGCTGAGTTCAACCAAGTTTTCAAGAGATTTTGCACGTTGTAAAATATCACTAGCACGTACTTTGAATGCATCTTTATCATAAGAATCCAAATCGGATTTGATCTGAGGTGCTTTTTCACTTACCCAGGTTAGCAAAACTTCAATCCTATCAATTCTTGTTATTGAGGGGTTCCCAGATTCCATTTGTTTAGCAGTATCTAAAATTTTAAGAGCATTGTCAATCAAAAATAGATTTTCGTAATCAGCGTGTAACTCAGCCTTTTCTTTCATAGTCTTGTATTGGAATTCTAAAACAATCAATGGGTTTCGTTTTTCTCTGAGTTCAATCATTGATTGATCAAATTCAGAAACAATATCCAAAATCTCATCAGGTGATTTAGCATTTTCCACTCGCTCTAAAAGTAATTTCCAATCAGATACAAGACTAGAATCAATACCGCTTGATTGTGAAATCTCGACACTCTTGTTAATTCTTGAAGAAATATCTATAATCTGAACCATCTGTTTTATGACATATTCAGAATCCAAGATACTTTGAACGGATGTAGCGAGTGCAAGATCTGTTTCCAAATCCTCCCAGTCAGGCATGATCAGATTAGCAAGTTCACTGTTTTCTTCGGAATCGCTTGAGATAAATCTCTCAACAGTGTCTAATTCTCTCAATAGAATTGCGGCCTGATGTAATTCCGAAACGCGTGTTTTAGAATCAAGTAGATCTTCGATAGACTCTTTTTCCATTAACGAAGGTTTTAGCAATTCCCAATCATTTTGAATTAATCTGTAAAGATCACTTTCTTTTCTAGATACGACATCAAGATATCGGGATTTTGAGAGAATGTCAATTAGTTCGTTCAATTCTTCAGAATAAATTGGAGCGGTTCCCCTAGCAAAAATAAAGCCCACTTCATTTTTCACAGGCTTGCTCATCACAGTGTCAGACTTTGTCATCAAATTAAGCAATGTCTCTTCTAATTCATCAAATGTAGGAGTTCTTTGATTAGTTGCCTTTTCAGGATTTACGTTTCTAATGTCAACAAAAGCATCAGTTAGTAAATCAACTGCCTTTGTTTTATCACCAATATGATAATAAAATATTGCAGAGTAAATTGTTCTGTCAATAGATTTTGCAAGATCAAAAGATATTTTGTCATCATCTAATAACTTCTGCACAGAATCAAGGGAAGAGGATATTGCAGGCCTAATTAACGGATCAACCTCAAGAATCAAATCACTCACAAAAAACTCACTCCATAAATCAACATATGTGGTTTCCAAGTCAGACAAATCATTTGATGTTTGATTTGATATAGGGGATGAAATATCAAACAATGTGCCAATTAACAGACCTTGATCTTTTACTAAGTTTTGTGCAAGAGAAAGTTTTTCTTCATTGTTGGGTTCAGAAAACGAAGATGAAGACACAGTAAATGTCGTAGATTTTGAATAATCACCATAAAATAATTTTATTTCATATTCACCAGAAAGCCCACAAATTCTTCCTTTCAATGGAATAACATCTGTGATGAAAATTCCATTGGGTAAGGGTATTAGTTGTTGGATTTGACATAAGTCGCCTTCAGGATTAAAAATTTGCATTATTAGGAAAGAATCATCGGTAATGCTTGCAATTTGGCCATAAATGAAAAGAGGTTCACCATGGTCATAATTTCCAAAATCATCAAGAAGTGTAATCCTGTCAGGACTTTGAGCTGATGCATACACAGGCATTAATAAAATAACAATTAGGCTCAGAATTACCGGAATTTTCCCCATAGAATTACAAACCTACGTTAATCATACTTAAAACTTGAGTAGCTATGATATGTGAAATTTTTTAATATTTGATTTGATCAAGCCATGGCAACTACCATCCGATAGTTGCCAGACTTGATTTTTGGCACAGTGTTGGTATGGTCGATATTTTGCGACATACAAATTGAATGAAATTGCACTAGTGTGCAAAAGGCACAATCTTTACAAATCATACTATTAGGCATCAAACATTGAGAGCATTTTGAATACTCGTATAATTTTCCACCGCATTTTCTGCATGATTCATCTGGCAATTCTTTTCAAATTAATTTAATGCAAATAAAATATAAGCAACACGTAGAAGTTGTTCATATCAATCATCAGTGAAACAAGATTATAATGGAAATAAAAAAACAAGGAAGTATGGACAAGGTTAGAAAGACGTTTGATGAATGGGCTCAAAATGGACGAGCAGAATTAATGGAAATAGAGCATGGAAAGAATGTTGTAAAATTTTTGCAAACAATATCATTTGATAAGCCATTTACATTTCTAGATGTCGGTTGTGGAAATGGATGGGTAGTTAGAAAAATAGCAAAAGAAAAAAACTGTAAAAAGGCGATAGGCATAGATAAAAGTAAAAAAATGATCATTCAAGCTACACGAAAAAAAGAAAACAACAAAGAAGAATACATTCACACAGATGTTGAAACAATGAAGAATAGAAGAAAGTTTGATTTTGTTTTTTCGATGGAGTCTCTTTATTATGCAAATTCAATGGAGTTAGCACTGAAAAAAATATTCAAACTACTAAAACCAGGTGGAAAATTTTTTTGTGGAACGGACTTTTATTCAGACAATAAGGCCACTGCTAAATGGGCAAAAATTATGAAAATACAGATGCACCTACATTCAAAAAAAGAATGGAAAGAGTTTTTTAAAAACGCAGGATTCATTGTAAAAACAAAACAAATCAAAGATTTGAGAAATACAAAAAAATGGAAGCGAGAATTTGGCACATTATTCATCATAGGCACAAAGCCTAAAAGGTAATATTCAAATTCAATCAAGAAACACAACTATCATGTGAGCTGGAGCACGATACGCTGCTACGGCAGAGGAAACTCCTCCCTCCATACAGGAAATGTGATCCGGAGATGGATAATCAGAGATGATTGGCAACGGAGCAGAAAAAAATCCAATATGGCGCACTATGATGGCAAAACCTGAGGTTTCCATAAAAGGAATGAAAAAAGCCGTCCCACATGGAGCAAGGCCAAACAGAACTTTAAGTTCCTGTACTAGGTTCAGGTAGGCTGCAAAGCGAAATATCGTGGAAACAGAAGGAGGGTTACTCCCAGCACACATAATTTTTTAATTTTAAAAATGTTAGCTCATTGAGCGAACTTGCTCTTTACAAATCTCTGCATTACACTTGCATGAGGCATCACACAAACATGAACCGTGCATCTCACAATCACACTCAGAACCCATCTCAGCAGATGCTGCACATCCACAGGCTGCCTCTTCAGTAGCGGATGTCTGTGGTGGTGGACTTTGTTGTTGTGCATTATCATAAACGCTTCGGGTTTGCTGATAATCAGTTTCATCCTTCAACTGTGCTTCACCTCTATTCGTTTGATAACCACCAGACGATGCACTAGTTTGATAACCAACTAATCTGTTTGGATCAATTCCTTGTTGTCCAACTTTTTCATTTTTAAGAGATCTATTACTTACAATGAAAAATGCAATTCCTGCAATCGCGGCCATTCCTGCCATTCCATAAACTATCATAATTGGAAAGTCACCAGTAGAAGTTGTTGCATATCCCTCCGGAGGCTTTGGTGTAACACCTGCAATTTCAAGACCATCCAATACATCCAAAGCTCCAAAACCTATGGTAGCCAAGTTTGCTTGGTCGGCGGATTGTACACTTCTAACGGTATATTTTTGATCAGCAACAACATCAGCTGTAAAGACTCTTTCAACCTGTCTTCCTTCCCTAATGCTGCTTTCTCCCATTGTCCAACTTGACACTACAAAACCAGCTATTTCTTCATCCAATCCAAATGTTCCAGCATCTACATTGATTCCAGTTGGATCAAACAAAAAGTGCCAATTTGTAAGTGGTTGTTCTAAAATAAAATCAGCATTAATAATTGGTCTATGTAAAACTTGTTCAGCTTCAGTTCCAGCAAATACAGCATATACTTCAGGTTCCTTATCCCTCAACATGTTAATTGGAATATTGATTTCTACTCCATCGATATTGACTTCACCATTAACAGTCATTCCTCTCCATCCTAGGTCAACCAAAGTTCTTTGGGCATCTTTTGTGATTACATAATCAGACAATGTACCTTCCAAGAGAACTTTATAGTCAATTGACGTATTGATAGATCTTCCTTTAAGTAAGAATTCATAGGATACATTCAAATCGGAAACTTTTGCGTGGCTTCCATCATTAGAGAGTTTTTGATTTAATTTTGCCATTAATTCCTGAACGCCAGGATTTGATGAATCTGCAGAACCTGAAACTGTCCATTCTTTTCCTTGTAATTCATCAAAGAGTTTTCCGCCGTTTGGATATTCAATGAAGACAGTTTTGAGATAATGCATTGAAAATGGTGAAGAATCTGAATTAGGATTAATTCTAGCATCCAATTGTGCAGCCCAAGCGGTACTGCTAGCTCCAATAACAACAAGTACTGCAAGCAAAACTGTTAAGAGTACAGCTTTAGACACGAGTGAAATCCACAAAATAACAGTAATAAACTTATCTTAAGATTATTGATCGGTATTTTTTGAAAAAGTAATATGGAGTAATTTAGGTAAACCCGATAGTCTTAGGGGAAAATGGTATGATTACAGTATTAGCAGGAGGAACAGGTTCGGTCAAGTTAGTAAGAGGGTTAGTTGCTCAAGAATCCAAAGTTAACGTAATTAGTAATGTAGGAGACAATTACTGGCTTTATGGACTCTATGTTTGTCCAGATATTGATACAATTGTTTACGGCTTGGCAGATTTACTTGATCAAGAAAGAGGTTGGGGAATGAAAAAAGACACATTCAACTTTTTGCGTCAAATGGAAGTGTTTGGAGAAGAAACATGGTTTAGAGTAGGAGACAGAGATGCTGCAACTCATTTGATTAGAACTAACATGTTAAAGAATGGAAAAAATCTCAGTGACATCACTAAATGGATGTGTGAGAAATTCGCAGTGAGTGCAAATATTATTCCAGTAACAGATAACAGTATTGAAACTAGAATTACTACAGATAAAGGAGAACTACATTTACAGGAATATTGGGTTAAACATAGAGGCAAAGATCCTGTTTTAGGAATTCAATACATTGGCGCAGACAAAGCACGTCCAAATCCTGAAGCAGTTAATGCAATACATGATGCAGACATGGTAATTTTAGCACCAGGAAATCCTCTAACATCAATCGGCCCAATGCTTCAGATAAAAGGCATTAGAAAAGAACTCTCGAAAATTAAGAAAAAAGTTGTGGCAGTTAGTCCATTAATCGGAGATGATGCCGTAAGCGGACCTGCAGCAAAATACATGCAAGCGGCGGGAATTGAATCAAATGCTTATGGGTTAGCAAAGATGTATTCAGATGTATGTTCAAATATCATCATAGACAGTAAAGACAGACTCCTAACAAAAAAAATTCAGAGTTTAGATATGAGAGTTTTTGAAACAAAAATCACCATGAAAAATAAATTAGCTGAAGACGCATTAGCGAATTTTATTTTAAAACAAGTACACGTTTAATTTGAAAATTGCAGTAATTATTCCTGTAAAGACCTTCACCAAAGCAAAGACGCGTTTAGATTTATCATCAGAGAAAATAGATAATTTATGCAAAATAATGCTAGAAGAGATTTTACATACAATATCAATTTCACCTCAAATTGATAAAACAATCATAGTAACAAAAGAAGAAAAGGCAATAGAGATTGGGAAAAAATTCAATGCGGTAATATTAGTAGATGAAAAAGAAGAAAGTGTAAATAGCGCAGTTGCACTTGCAGACAAATATCTTTTAGAGAACAACTATGATGCATCTATCGTTTTCCCACAAGACATACCATACATCAAAACTCAAGATATTGATTTTATGTTAAATTACAAAGCACCGCCAAATTTTGCGATAATTATTCCATCAAGAAGATTTGATGGTACAAATGCCCTTATGAGAATGCCAATAGATCTCATGGAAACTCATTACGATGAAGATAGTTACAAAATCCACATGAATACGGCCAAAGAACATACTCTTAATGTTGCAATGGTTTTTGTAAAGAGAATCATGTGGGATGTAGACAATATTGAAGATCTGAAATTTCTACTAGAACAAAATGAAAAGCCCCAAATTGCAGAAAAAATTAAAAAAATTTTAGAGATCAATTAAATCAAAACCATAGATAGGATCAATGGAGAAAGAGAGGGATCATCAACAAACTTATAAACAATAAATTAGAAAATGTTAAATATCATAATAAAAAGTTTTGGGAGATATAAAAATGGTTAAAAAATTAAATCCAAAAGACAGATGTCCAAGATGTGGGCAGGGCACAGTAGTCACAGATGCCAATACAGGAGAGAATTTTTGTGGAAAATGCGGATTTGTAATTACAGATAAAGTTGAAGAGTCTGGACCTGAATGGAGATCATTTTCAAATGAAGGCGAAAACAAAAGCAGGGCAGGAGTTCCAACATCACTTGCAATGCACGATATGGGATTAGCCACAGTAATCAACCCACAAAATAGAGATGCAACAGGAAAGCCACTCACAGCGTCGATGAAAAGTACAATTGAGAGACTAAGAACTTGGGACAGTAGAAGTCAAGTTCACGAACCAGTAGATAGAAATTTCAGACAAGCATTTAGTGAATTAGACAGATTAAAAGACAAACTTGCAGTAGGAGATGCAGTTATTGAAAAAGCAGCTTATATCTACAGAAAAGCATTAGAAAAAGGACTAGTACGTGGACGTTCCATTTCAGCTTTAATTGCATCAGCATTGTATGCAGCATGTAGAGATACAGAAACTCCCAGAACGTTAAAAGATATAGGACAGGCAAGCAACATCAAGCGAAAAGACATTGCAAGGTGTTATCGTCTTTTGCTAAGAGAATTAAATCTGAAAATGCCGGTAGTGGATCCTGTAAAATGTATTTCAAGAATTGCAAGTAAAGCAGGATTATCAGAAAAAACAAAGAGAAAAGCGACAAAGATTTTACAGACTGCAGAAGAAAATAAAATTTCAGCAGGTAAAGATCCAATGGGATTGGCAGCTGCTGCACTTTATGTTGCATGCGTCACAAATGGAGAAAACAAGACTCAACGAGATGTTGCAGAAGCTGCAGGTGTAACAGAAGTCACAATCAGAAACAGGTACAAAGGATTGAAAGTAGCGTTAAATCTCTAGAGCAGATTCTTTTTTTGAATTAAATCGATTCACAAATAAAATTGATGTAGAAATTATTCCCGATATTAACAAAAGTATTTCCAATGAAGACATTAGTGAATGAGAAAATGCTTCTTCAACAGATATGAAATTTAATTGAGAAACGAAATTAGCATAGGAGAAAATAAAATAATTCATTGCCCAATGGATTAAGAGTGAAGCTACGAATCCATATCTTAGATATACCCATCCTAAAATAATTCCACTAGCAGCAGCTTGAGCAAATTTTCCTTCACTCCAAGATTCTGCAAACGCAATATGTGCAAAACCAAAGAATATACCTACAAAGACAATTAGTAAAATTGCTTTTTTATTATCGTGGAGATGTAATGAACTAGGAGTCCACAAACATTTGATGAAATATCGTAGTGAAGATTTATGAGAGTATAGGACAAATAATGGAATACCTATCAAAATCAGACGAAACCCAAATTCTTCAATAAAAGGTGCAAGGCTAACATAAAAAAACTGAATCAGATCATTATCGTCTAGTGGAGGTACAGTTACAATTCCAAATGCCTCTTGAATAAAATTAATCAACGCAGAGATTAAAATTAAAATTGAAAACCATTTTGTAATTCCAATCATATAGTTAGACGTAGTGTTGAATTTGCCAAAAGAGATGATTGATGAAATAGATTTCAGAAACCCATCTTTTGGGCCAAAAATTGCGATTGCAAACAATATTGCATAAAAAGTCCACAAAACAGCAAAAACATCCCCAATACTAACATCAAGATGAAATTGATACAATTCTGTGCCTTCAAAAAGTGTCAAATGAGTAAGCGGATATTCATGATTGATATCCCCACCAATATCACTTTCAAAAACAATGTAAACACCAATGGGAAACGATACAAGCAACAAGCCAAGAATGACCGATTGTAATGCCGTAAATGGAATTCCAAGGAATTGAAGAATTCTATTTGAATTTTGCAATGTATCTAATGTAATTCTATGGTATCTGCGGCAAATCCCAAATTAATCAAAGTGTCTTTGATAGTATCTCGATGATCACCTTGTAAGAAAATATATCCTTCTTTGGCAGTTCCGCCACAAGCATATTTGTTTTTGAGTTCTTTGGCAACAGTTTCTAAATTATTTAGTTTTGGATCTAACCCTTCAATCATTGTGCCTTTTTTCTTAAATCTTCTAGTTTCTAATCTAATTATAATTTTAGTACTATCTTTGGCCAGTTCACCGCATGCGCACAAATCTTCTGGTAGACCACAAGTATTACAAATTACTGCCATTCGTTCGAAATAAATTCAATTATACGCACTATTAAGCCTTGTTTGGTTAATTCTTACAAAATGAAAATAAACGGATTTTTTAGACAGAGAATCAAAGATAAATTATGCCAGAAGATCTTACAAAAAAAGCTGCTGAAATGCTTCTAAACGGAGCAACATTACTTGGAGAGCCTTGTCCATATTGCTCAGGAGTCAGAGTAATGAAAGAAGGGCACGCATTATGTGTTAGTTGTGGACGTGAGCCAGAAAAAAAAGAGATCATGACAGAAACTCCACAACACCCAAAATCAAGATTAGAAGAAACTTTAGAAAAAAAGATAGAATTACTCTCAAAAGAACTTGAAGAGGAAAAAAACCACGATAAACAACAAAGTATTCTAAAATCAATTAATTCAGTGCTAGAAACATTGGGAAAAATCAGAGAAAAACAATAAAGTATTTATGTAAAAATCCGTGACTCGAGGTATAATGAGTAGCAACAAGAAAAAATCAGCACCACTTCCAGCGTCAAGTGGAGGTCTCATGCGATTCTTCGAAGATGAGACAAAAGGATTCAAAATAGATCCAAAAATAGTAGTATCAATTCCAATTGGCTTAATTGTAATTTCATGGGCAATTGATCTTTTCCTAGCTTCGTGAAAAAACAATGGAACAAGATCCAGACGATGTTTCAAATATACACAATAGATTCTCGCTTACTCTAGTTAATCCATCATCACATTATTTTTCATTAGTAGTATCACTAATAGTATCTTCAGTGATGGTTCTTGCAACATATTTTGGTTATTTGACCAATGTAAGTTTTGAACAAAATTGGTATAGACTGCCACTTGTTTTAGGGGTTCTAGTTGTAACACAATTATTAGATACAAGATTTTCCAAGAAGAAAGAACTTTCAAAATCACTGCATTCATCTCTTTTTGGAAATATGTTATGGACAGTTACAATTTTGATGGGAATACTATCAAGCATAGTATTATCAAAAGAGATAGAATTATTTTTCATAGTTTTTGGAGTGTTGCTTTTTGCTAGTTTTAGAATAGGAATTTACACTACAACTCTTGGAGCAAGTCTCAAAAAAGCTTGGGCAATTTGTTTTATTCAACCATTAGCAATGTATTTGGTATTAATTCCGCAAGACATGTGGTTTTCAATACTTTCTGAACCTATTGGGTTAGTATATGGAATATCATTTATGGTAATAGCAAGCATATGGTCAGTTCTCACTGACAGAGCAGGAAGACCAGGAATGGAAAGTACACATAAAACAATTCAGGCATATCTTGCATCACAAGGAAATGATTTTGATGATGCTGAAGAATTAATGGAGCAGCGATCAAATGAAACTAAAGTTACTACATCACAGTTAAGATTATCATCACCTAATGGAGAAACAGAGTTTCGCATGGTATTGCCAGAAATTCACCCAGGACCATATCATCCGGTAGGCGGAAGCAATATCCCATACCTTATTTACAAAAATTTATCATCATCAGCAATGGTGATGCACAGTATTTCAGATCACTCATTGAATCTACCATCAAGAAATGAAGTTGAAAACTATCTGAAAAAAATGCAAGACAGTAAAATCAAAGAAGAAGGACTACAGTGTACAGAACCAGTCACAGTGCAAATAAACAAAGCCAGAGTAATAGGTTTACTTTTTGGAAATAATCCACTCTTGTTTTTGTCATTGTCGCCTCATGGTATGGAAGACATCCCTAGCTATATGAAAACAGAAATAGAACAATATGCAAAAAATAGAAATTATTCAAGAACAATGATTGTAGATTGTCATAATGCAATGGGGGAAGAAATTTCAAAAGAGGATGGCGAAGATATGTTAAAAGCTGCAAAATCTTGCCTAGACACTCTAATTACAAAAGAGAACTATCCAATAGAATTCGGTTATGCTAATTCAGACGATATGGATGTATGGACAGAAGATTTGGGGATGGGAGGCTTGGGAATTGTTTGCCTAGTAATAAACAATAAAAAATATTTTCTCGGATGGGCAGATGCAAACAATATGGAAAATGGAGTAAGAGAGAAAATAATAGATAATTTTTCAAAATTAGATTATAATTTGGTGGAAATCTGCACTTCAGATACCCATTATGCTCCGGTAAAAGCTAGAAACAGAAATGGGTATTATCAATTGGGGTTGATTACAAGTGCAGATAAGCTTTCAAAGTGGTTTTTGGAAATTGCTAGAAATGCAGAATCAGATACGAAATCTGCAAAATTTGAAATTTTAGAGAATGAGGCAAGTGTGAAAGTAATGGGGCATGAAATATACGAAGATTATTCAAAAGCACTAGACAATTCGTTGAAAATCACCAAAGCATTTGTCATTGGCGGAGTGCTGTTTTTCATAACTAGTCTGTTCCTATAGTTTTCATTTGATCAATATTCCCATAAAATTCATCAATAAATGAAGTGAATTGGAAGATTGGAACGATAGGAACATTTTCAATAAAATTAACCTTATCTTGATATAAAGTTACGATTACAGGCACTGCCATTCCACCAGGAGTTTTTTCAACATAGTGTTTTGTCCTCTCAATTTGTTTTTTAACTGCGGTTTTTAATGCAGATGAACTGTATCGCTTCCAATGCTTGCAATCGATTAAAATTGCAATACCTAATCGAATGCCAATTACATCAATTTCCATACGAGGTTTTGTAAGAATCATATTTTTAATCACTGCAAAATTTTTCGATGATAAAATTTCACCAGTCAAACCCTCAAAATCTTTCCAATCAAGAGAAATTGAAATTTCATCAATAGGGTAACCGTTTTCAAGCAATGCAACTGCAATTTTTAATTTATCACCATCATTAAAATAATAATTATCATCTTGTTTTGTACCAATTCCATTTTTGATGAATTCTTCAAGAATTATTTCAGAATCAACAAAATTAATTTTTGTAACAGCAGAAAAATCCTCGACGGATACGCCACCTTGAATAATTCCATTTAATCCAATTATCATCTTAGGATGAATTTTCAACTCCATTTTTTGGTTCATGGGCAGATATAGGTTTTAAGAACTATTAATTGGAAGTTATTATGATATAGATTTTATTACAAGCTTTGCAATGTAAGAATATGAAAAAATTGCTAGTAATTCTACTAGCTCTTTCAATTGCAACCTTAATGTATAACGAATCATTTGCAGAAAAAAATACGTTTTTTGATTCAGTTAAATTCATTCAATATATGGATGAAAACACAGCATTAGAGGAAGTAAGAAATGGAAATCTAGACGTGTATTATTATAGAATTTCATCAGATAGATTAGAAAATCTTCAATCAAGAGAAGGGTTACAGGTTTTTGATTCCACAGGAGGATCATACAGTATTCTTGTAAATCCTGCAGAATCTGAAAAATTCAATCCTTTTTCAAATAGAGAAATTAGATTTGCCCTAAATTATTTGGTAGACAGAAAATTAATCGTCAATGAATTAATGGGCGGGTATGGCTCACCCGTCATTTCTTACTATAGCCCATCAGATCCAGAATACCTTACGATAATCAAACAACTTGAGTCATTTAATTTCAAATACAACCCTGCACTAGCAGACGAGATAATCACTAGGGAATTAAACAAGAAAGGAGCAGTTAAGATAGATGGAAAATGGGAATTTGCAAATATTCCAATAGAAATCACAATTTTCATCAGAAGTGATGATCCTGTAAGAAAATCTATTGGAGAGATTTTATCAGGAGAACTAGAAAGAATTGGATTTACAGTCAAAAAGGATTTTGGAGATCTTAACAAAGCATTTGTTATAGTGTACGGTTCAAATCCTTCTGATTTGAAATGGAGTCTGTACACTGAGGGATGGGGGCGTTCTGCATTTGTAAAATATGATTCAGTAGGATTAGGTCAAATGTACTCTCCTTGGTTTTCAAATATGCCAGGGTTTAATGATCCAGCATATTGGAATTACAAGAACGAGAAATTAGATGCACTGACTCAGAAAATTTACACTGGAGATTTTGATTCATCAGAAAAAAGATCAGAGTTAATTCAAGAAGCTGTTGTTGAAGGAATTAATGAATCAGTTAGAGTTTTTTTGGCAAGTAAGATTGATCAATATGTTACAAATGAGAAAATTAACGGAGTAGTAAATGACTTTGGTGCAGGGGTTCCAAGCAGATTCACCCCAATTAATGCAAGAGGGGATAGTGATGAGTTAGTCATTGGTGTCAAGCAAATCTATCAAGGGGCATGGAATCCAATAATGGGGTTAACTGATAGTTATAGTAGACATATTTGGGGAATAATTTCAGATCCTGGAACATTCAAACATCCATTTACTGGTGAAACAATTCCAGTTAGAGCAGATTGGAAGATTGAAACCTCAGGGCCAGATGATAAAATAAAGATTCCAAATGAATCAAAAATGTGGAATCCTACATTGCAGAAATGGATGAATGTGGAACCAAACACGCTTGCAACAAGCAAAGTTACATTTGATTTTGAATTTAGTAACTGGCACAATGGACAAAAAATGGATATGAATGATATTTTGTACTCATTATATTTTACAATAGAATGGGGAACACAGACGGATAAGAATGATAGAACTTTTGATACCGAATTTACACCAAGAGCTGCTCAAAGTATCCAGACAATCAAGGGAGTAAATCCAATTGATGAAGATACAGTGGAAGTCTACGTAGATTATTGGCATTTTGATGACGGGGAAATTGCAGAATGGGCATTGTTGTGGAATTCAGTACCATGGGAAATTTCTGTTGCTATGGAAAAAGCAGTGATTGATGGTAAAGTATCATTTTCAAGATCTGGAGCAACTAGCAAAAATGTCAACTGGTTGTCATTAATTATTCCAAATGATGCAAACACCATCAAAAATTATCTGCAAGAATTCAAAGATACAAACTACATTCCAGAATCACTAAAAGAGAGCAAAGGGAATTCAGAGTATTTTCAAAACAGGTACGATGCATCAATTAAATGGATTGAAACTAATAATCATGCAGTAATTAGCAATGGACCATTTTATTTAAAATCATACTCTCCTGAATCAAGAACAATTACAGTTAAAGAATTCAAAGATGATTCATATCCATTTAAAATTGGGAAATGGGAACAGTTTGAAAAAGCAAAATTTCCACAAATAAAGAAAATAAATATGAAAGATATTTTTCAAAGAGGAAACGAAATAAATTTCGCGGTTGAGACAGAAAATTCAGATGAAATACTTTACTTTTTAACAAACAGTGAAGGAGATATGATATCATCAAAGACACTCAAATTAGATAAAAACAGCATTTCCGTTAACATACCTCCTGAAATTACAAATGAGTTGGGAATTGGATCAAACAACATCAAAATATTTGCAATTTCAGATTCTGTTTTAAAACCAGATTTTTATGAATCAAGTTTCATGATAACCAAAGATAAAGTAGAATTACCAAAAAGTGCTGATACAAACATCGATGTTTCAGAAAACAAAACAGAACTTTGGTATTGGATTATTCCATTTGGATCAGTGATTGGAATCATAATCATCATAAAGAAGAGACGTCATTCCAGACCATAATCTTTGAGAATCAATTCTATTTGTTGTTCATTTTCAAGTTTGGAGTATTCTTCAAAGAGGTTTTGGTTGAGTTCATAAAATGTATGCCCCCATTTGAATTTGTCAAGCAGTTCCAAACCTTGTTCCTTAAATCCTAGAATTATCAATGTTGCAGACAGAGCTTCAGCAGTAGTGAGTTTATTTAGTTTTGAATAGTTAACTGGGTTTCCAGCAAGCAGAGGAGGTAGTTTTCTCTTGATGCCGTTGAATTTTTTTGAGAAGGCATGTTCTGCAAGATTCCAGGAACAATCAATTCCAACAACCGAATTAATCAAAAACTTATCTTTAGGAAGCAAAGTTTTTTCAGAAAAAGGATCTAACACTAATCCTTTGGTCCCTATTTTTGTTATATTTTGAGCAAGTCCAAATTTCACCATTTTAGCAGCTGTGCATTTTTTAGGATCATCTTGATAAAACATCAAAACTTGTAACTTCATTTTGATTAGTGGTAAAATGTAGAGTATTTTGAATTTACTCTAGTGTTTTGTATGTTATTTTGTAGTAGAATCGTGAAACTTGATCATCTTTGATAATTTCTACATCCCAATTGGCGTCAGATAAGAATCCATCAGTAGATTCAGGCAAAATACTGAATTTTTCTAATCGTACATCAGGACCGCTATACCTTACATTTAGAGCAGTTCCATCAACTTCCACCACATCATAGATTTGTCCAGGTTTTCGGGTAGATTCACTAACGAGACATTCAGTATCAGGACCAATTATACAAATTCCAGTACCAGTGGAAACTTTGATGTTAACACTTGATTCCTCACCTCTAGCTGGAGTTATCAAAGAACCTGAAAAGACTCGAGGTGCAACAGTTACATCATTAACAATTTTTTCTGAAGTAAAAACAGAAATCATATTTTCAGCAAGTCTACTTTCTTTCTCAATTATTGTGTCTACTTTTGGAATTTTTGGTTTTTCAATTACGTTGAATTTGATGGATTTTGCTTCAAAATCTGCGTCAACTAATGCTTCGTATGAACCAATTGCAGATGCATCTGCTGGGATTGTGAAGTGATAGGTAAAAGAGCCTGACGAACTAGGACGAATTGTAGTTACAGGTCCAGAATTTTTACCACAAATAAAAGAGCCACATGATATTTCATTACCTGTTTTTTTAGCAACGCTAACTTCAAACTTTTCTAGATAGATTAGTTTGTTTGGTTTTCCAGTAATAACTACAACATCTCCAGGATAATATTCAGATTTATCAGTAGATAGTAAAAGAGACAAAGGAGCATCAATGCCAAATGCAAAATCATTTGCTACTGTAAATGTTGAAGTGGCAAGGGTGTTTCCATAAAGTGCTTTTACTGTATAACTTCCTTCACGAAAAATTGTGGCAGGTAATTCAAATAGACTTGAAAAGTCGCCGCCTTGTGTTGGATAAACAGATGATTCATGGATTTGTTTGTATGGAAAAGTGCCATCAAGAACTTGGATTAAGATTCGTTCAGGTATTACAAGGCCTTGATCACCTTGAACCCTTTTGATAATATTTCCAGTGACCTTTAGTTTTTCGCCTGCCTTGTAGAGGGATTTTTCAGTTGTTACAAAAACTGGAGTTTTTGACAGGGAGTCATTTTGAGGATCAGGTGAGACTTTGAAGAAGAGATTTTTACTTTCTGACGATGTAGAGATTTTGATTTTATATATTCCAAAATTGGATTTTGTTACATCTCTTTCTTTGACATCAGTTTTTAGATTTTGAGTTTTTTCAGCGATGGGAATTTTCCAGTCAAATGTGAATCGCTGTTCATGTACAGTTGCACCTAAATCAGTTCTAGTTCCATCAGGTCTGGTAATTGTTATGACTACAGAACGATCACCAGTTGGAGGAAGGACTCCTGCAAGATGGGCTGTTTCACCTAATCCATATACTTCTTTATCAAGAGAAATGATAGCACCACTTTTCAAATCAAGGGAATTGGCAATTTCAAAACTATTGGTTACCAATAACCCCTCATATTGAGCTTTAACGACATATTTACCTTCAGAGAAAATCAGTTTGTTCAGATCAGTAGTGACGGTAAAGATTCCTGATGATTCAGGAATGGCAGTAAAGTCATAATCAATTGAAACACCGCGGGTAGAAAGGTTCCCAGTATTGGCAGAACCAGTAATTTGTAACGGTTTTCCATCTTCTGTTAGAATTGTGACTTTAACAGGAGCAGTTTCGAAACTTGCTCTGGAAACGGTGTTAGCTATCTGACCAGTGATAATGATTTTTTTGTCTATACCAAAATCATATAGAGGTTTATCAGTAAAGACGGTAAGAGGAAGATTTGATTTGACATATGTTGAAGGATCTCTTACTACTTGGATGTATTTTGTTGCAGAGCCAATATCTTTGTTGACATTTATAGAATAACCACCTAATCGTGAGTCGCTTTGCGGAATTTTAAACGAATATTTGAATTTACTATCTCCATCTAATCGTACTACATCAAGAATTTTTAATGTGGAACCGCCACCTGTAGTGCCTCCCAATGAAAGATTCTTTGTCTGAACAATTTCTAAATTAAATGAATCCACCCATTTATCATTTAATCTTCCAGTAATAGTGACAGTTTCTCCTAATCCATAGACTTCCTTGTCAGTCCATAGTGAAATTGATTTATCTTCTTTTACATCTTTGATTACTTCAAAAGTCACTAATGCGGATTTGTCAAAATATTCAGCATATACCTCGTATGTACCATAGACTGGACTTACAGTTGTTAAGAATAAACTAGTCGAAAATTTATCCTTTGTCGGATACAAATTGCCACTTGAGACAACTTTACCTTGAGGGTCTTTCACAGTTACTTTCATTCCTTCAAATGGAATAGTTTCTGAAGTAAGACCAGTTATTGAAACCAGTTGTCCTGGAATGTATTGAGATTTATCAGTAATTATACTAAGAGAGGAATCTCCTTTTGTTTTTTGTTCCGCCAATTCATAGCCGACTAAGAAATTAGTTTTTGCAGTTGAACCTGCATATGAAACTGATACTGTATATTCTCCTTCATTAATTCCCAGAACCTGATGTAAGTTTAGAGAAGTTTTGTAATTGAGATTTAAATCAGGGTACAAAGTAAGAGATTGTGAATAATCAGGCCCAGAAATATTTACTTTAATTGGCTCTGATTGGAAAAAGGGTTTAACAATAAAAACTTCTTCAGACACGCTGCCCTTTATTGTTGCAGTTTGACCAAACAAGTATGATGGTTTATCAGTAGATATGGTGACCGTGATTTCATCTGAATCTTGAGCCTCTACAAGCTTACCATTTGAAGAACCTGCAGTGGATGTTACAAATTTCCAATCATCAGAACTATCAAAGTCATAACCATCATAGATTCTCTGCCAAGATTTAAAATCATTTTGAATATCAGCAAGTAGTGGAGTTTTGTCAATCACAATTCCATTTTTATCTCGTAGTTCAACGGATTCATTTGAATCAGTAAACCAAACACTTTGATAAGAATAGGTCAAAAATTGTCCAGGTTGAATTATAGTTCCACTAGGAATAGTCATAGTTTTTTTAAGAACAGTAGTTGATGCAATTTTCCAACCACCCAAGTCAACATTAGAATTAGTAGGATTGTAAAGTTCTATCCATTCAGATACAGATGTCGCATCATTTCCAGGAGGATTGATATCAACTTCATTTATCACCACATGCTCAGAGTTTGTTTGAGCATATACAGGAACAACAAGTGCAACTAGTAAGAACAAAGATAGTACTAAAGATAGATGATTTTTCATTGTTATTTCCTGTTTTGATTGATTATAGCACTCTTTTTAGAATGAAATTGAGGAAAAGTTGAGCTTGTTGTTAAAGTCATATATCTTAAAAACATGAAAAATTTTACGATTTTTCTCTATTAAGGCATACGTATGAATTATTCTTTAGAATAGTCACAATTGGGACATTTTTTATTAAAAATACGTGAACCGCATTCCATACAAATTCCCTCCCCAACATCTTTTTGGATTAATTGTCTTTTTTTCCCCACGTATACCTTGATTCCAAAATACATGACTATTACAATTATAGCGGCATAAACTGGCGCCATAAATGGGATCAGGCCAATCATAAAAAGTAGAAGTCCTACAATTAGCAAAATGTCGCGTCTTTCAAATTTCAATAAAACAACACCTAAAAGAATTCATAAAAACATGCCGGAGCTCAGAGCCATTAGTTTACTTCATATCAAAGTCAATTCTCTAACTCTTCCTCATTGCTCGGCAAGTAGACTAGTTATTAATTTGATAATAAGATAATGGTGGGATTGGAGTGATTTGAACACTCGATCTCTGCGTCCCAAACGCAGAATCATACCAAGCTAGACCACAATCCCAGTAAATCGTAAAAGTTGCCCAATTTAAGCTTGACAGATAAGTTATTCGTAAGCAAAATTTCTCTATTAAATAAAATAGATATGAAGAATTTTTGAATAAAGAAAAATAAGAAAAAAGTGTTGGATTTTATGTGAAAGTTAATTCCAACTGAGGAATATTATCTTGTGTCTCTCGTGCTGCAATGTTGATTCTACCCGAAGAGTCTTCATCGCTTTTCATGATAACCCAACCATAGTTTGGAGTGCCATCAAGATATGCCAAGATATCTTCAGTAACATCAAACTCTATCCATTTGCCAGACACATCATTTGAGATAACTACTGTGTCAGCAACTGTGGCCTTAAAACTGCCACCATCCCAATTTGTACAGTTATCTTCAGATGAGCAATCCCATGTAACACCTTTTTGTGTTCCAATGAAATTTCCAAATGGGGCATTAGAGCCAATTCCTTCTTGCCATGGTTCAGTTAAACTGCGAACAGTAACTGATTGTCCCTCTTGCCATCGGCCGTCATTATCCACTACAAAGATTTTCAGTTTTGCAGAATCCAATGTTTTATCACCTAGTGCAGTTCCCAATTGTATTTCATCAAAACCAATGAGGACACGATTGTTAGTAGGACCAGTGCCCATTACTCGTAGAACTTTATTAGAGCCTTCATTTGATGTTTGTAATCCTTCTCTAACAAAACTATCTTTTGAAGAGAAAAGAATTGCAGAATTTTCGGTGAATTGAATGTCAGAAACAGAAGTCTTTACAGCCCTGAATGCCGAGAAACTATCAGTGTTTGTTCCAATCATTTGTGAATCAAATCCTTGGTTCTGTTGAATAAATATACCAGTTGGAAATGATGCAGACGATGGATCAAAACATAATCCAGTATTGCAAAGCAGTTCGTAGTTTTTATCAGAAAGTAGAGATGATGTAAATCCGCCACCTAACATAAAAAAAGTCATGCCAGAAAAGGCCACACCAGCAATTACCATCACACTTAGAAGTTTAATTCCAGAATGTTCAGTTGTCGTCAATGTTGTCATTACTATATGATATCATGTCATGTTAGTATAGACTTGTTTGTAATCAGATTACACACATTTTAGAGTACATAAAACCATTTTAGAAATTACAAGTTATGAAGTAATTATATTTCAATTAAAATTAATTGTAAAGTTCTAACTAGTTTATAATGAACGCTGCATCAATTGAGCCAAATCCATACTCATTGTGATTGTTTCCGTGTGAATTTGGAATTGCGTTTCGCTCAATGTTATCTAATAGTTGTTCAGGGGACAAGTCAGGATTTGCATCAATCATTAGTGCTGCAATGCCTGCAACATGGGGGGTAGTGGCTGATGTTCCATAAAACAAGTTACCGCCATACGCAATTGTAGTTACACCGTTTGGTCCCACTACACTTGGAACTGATAGTCCATTGTTTGTAGGCCCATGGGAACTAAATGATTCTAGAGTTCCATCAACATTATTTACTGCACCAACTACAATGACACCTTTGGCATCAGATGGAACCACAACACTTCCTGAAGATACAGGATATTCAATGCTGTTATTCACTGAGAATAATTCCAAGGAAGAATGAGTTGGGACATCTGAAAGAGATTTAAATTCACCTACGGATGAGATTCCTATGGCATACATTCCTGCCATTTTTGGCATAAAGAAGATACTTTCAATTTTTTGAGAGTCTTTTGTTTGGGTGTTTGCAGAATAGTCTACAATTTGTCCCAATGGATCAACTAATACCAGATCAAAGTCAGATAAATCTCCGAGCCCATCATTCCAGTTTAGATAAAGCATGATTGGCACGTGGCTATTAAGTTGAGACTCAGATACTGTAATTGAGAGACCCTCATCATTTTCTGCAAATTCGTGCCATGCATTAAGATCATCATCGGAGAATGTTCCTTCCCAGTGTTTTTCTGCAAAGTTACCAGATGGCACAATTACTGTAATTCCACTATTGATTGCTTCTTCAACTTTCTTAGTAATATGACTAGAACCATCAGTTGGGAGGTTAGGCCATCCTGCAGCCATTGCAATCACATCTACATTATTTGCAATTGCCTCATCAATTGCACGACCAAACTCTACATCAGTGTTCATCTCATAGAGATGTAACTTAGCGTTTGGTGCAACATCTGAAATAATTTCTGCTACTGCAGTTCCATGACTAGTAGTTTCTCCTTGGGTGATAGTTTGAGAAATCATAGAGTTCTCAAATGAGTTTCTAAAGGATTTAAAATCCACTATATTGTCGGAAATTTTTGGATTATCAGTATCAAATATTATATCAAGTACTGCAACTTTGACATCTTTTCCTGTAATTCCTGAATTGTGTACAATGTCGGCATTAATGGTGAACACGCCTTCTGAAATTGGATAAGTGTAGTCGGATTTTGTAACGGAATCTGATGCATCGCTGCTTAATTGAACAAGGTTTGCATATTTTACATCACCAATTGTTTTGACAACAACATCAGAGTTGAGGAATGGTGATTTTACTGTCTCAAATGAATCTCTAGTGAAATCAGATAGATTTGTGGTTGCTCGAGTCTTTGTAACATCCATCATAGAGTTTATTCTTGGGATATTTTGAATATCAGTGGTAATTTGAACTAAATTATCGCCTTGTACTTCAATATCAGACAGACTTTGGATTTTCTCAATAGTTTCAGGATCTGTGTTTGATAATTCTAAGACAATTCTTGTTTTGCCGTTTTGTGAATCAATTCCAAATTTCCATGCATCGTCATCAGGATTTTCACTTTGGAGTAGTTTTCGTACTTGCTTGTCTGTTTTCTTTACCAACAGTCCAGGATTCTTTTCATTTTGTATTTCAGAAGAGACTTCTTTGACTTTATTTTCTATGTTATCTGCCTCTATGGTTAATCCAGGATTTACATCTAAAATCTTTTCAAAATATTCCAATTTTACTTTTTGAGTGTCTTTGATTAGTTGTAATTCAATTTTTGCAAGTTCTGCGCGGTATTTGGCATCAGGGGATTTTCCTTTGTATTGCTTGTCAAGATCCTTTGTAGCCATCATAGACATGACTTTATTTACTAGATGTCCTTTTTGAGATTCTTTTTGAGCATCACTGACTTTGTGTTCAGTTTTGTCTAACGAGGGATCTGATTGGAATGATTCTTCAATAATTTCATCTACTGCTTGAATGATTGCATCTTCAATTAATTTATCATTGCCAAATGTGTTTGCAGTGAGTTTTTCTGCCTTTTTAATTGCGTCATCTACTGCCTTTTGAGCTTGTTTTTCTGCCTTTTCAATTGCTTTTTGTGCTTTGTCAACTGCCTTTTGTTCATCGGAATTACTGTTGCCGTTTCCACCGCCATTGCCGTTTCCACCGCCATTGCCGTTTCCACCGCCATTGCCGTTTCCACCGCCATTGCCGTTTCCACCGCCATTGCCGTTTCCACCGCCATTGCCGTTTCCACCGCCATTGCCGTTTCCACCGCCATTGCCGTTTCCAGGATCTGCAAATGTTGGAGTGGAACCTGCAAAACTCCATGTTAAGAGTAGAATTGACAAAGATAAGAATAGAATTCTAGAACTTGTACTAGGTTGAGTCTTCAATGTAGATATTATAAGAATAGAATAGATAATGAACTTCTGTCTGTAATACAATTACAAACATTTTCTGGAACTCCAGAATCAGCTAAAACATTACTTGGTTGCGATATGCCCTTCCTTTAGTTTTGCGTACTCTTTTTTTATTGGGATTTGATGGTTTCGAGGATTTTTTGGCAATGAAATAGAGAACGTGGTAGGATTGTTCTTTACAGAGATTTTACCTTCATGTGCCTCCACAATACTCTGACAACTAGATAATCCTAGACCAGTACCAGTTTGTTTGGTAGTAAATAGAGGTTCAAAGATTTTATTAATTTCACCCTCAGGAATTCCCTTTCCTGAATCTTCAATTTCAATCAATACATCATCATCATTTTCAACAATTCTAAATGTTATTTGGCCATCATTATTTATTGCGTAACATGCATTATTAATCAAATTAGTGAAAATAATTTCAAGTTTATACGGATCACATAAAATTACAGCGTCATTTTCTGGAAGAATAATTTTTACACCATAAGGAATTTTTATATTTTTTATCGTTGATTTAAGGATACCCAGTATGGAGTGTTTTTCACGTTTTAATTCAGTAACATTAACAAAATCTAAAACATCATCTGTTTGATGAGTTATTCTTTCGACAGCTCTTCCTATTCTTTCGAAATTTTTAATCATGCCATCGTCAAGAGTATTTTTTGTTTTAATTTCAATAATTTCAAAACTATTTTTGATTACTGATAGTGGATTTCGGATATCATGTGCAAAACGAGTTGCCAAACTGCCAATAGAGGACAATCGTTCTTTCTCAACTATTTTCTTATGTAATTCTGCAAGATCTTTTGACATTATATTGATATCTTTACCTAGTTCCGAAATCTCATCATTTCCTTTTACAGGATACATGACGTAATCCCCTTTCGCAATAGAATGTGTAACTTGTCGGATTTTATTTAGAGGGTTAGAGATGGATCTTAAAATTAGAAATCGAATTACCAATGCAGTCAAGACAAACATGTTTAATGCGACCACAATGCTCCAAGTGACTTCAGATACTAGTGAGTCAATGTATATTTGTCTTTGATCAATGTTTCCTGAAGTTAATGTAATAGCACGATCGATTTCGGCATTCATTGCATCAAATGAAGAATCAAAATCTTTGTTCAAATTTAGAATCTTAATTCCTGAAATACCAGATGTTTTTGTTTGAATCATTTTGTTTGAAACAAATAACATTTCATTCCATTTTTCCGCCAATTCTTCAGTATGGTTAATTTCATCTGGATAATTTTTTGACATAATATTAGAATATTTTGAAAATGCATCATTAAACAGAGATTTTGCTTGCTCAATCCTATAGAAATTAATTTCAAGTATCTCTTCTAATTCTCGGTATTCATTCTCTTGTACATTTCTAGTCTCATCTTCAATTAACACAATTTCCATAGTGATAGCAGACAGTTGGGTTGATGCATAACGCATATTCTTTAAAGTGTCTAATATAGGAAGGGTTTCACTATTAATGCTTGAAAATGTATCTTGTAGTTGTTTTGTATTCATTATAGAAACAAAGGAGATCATGCCAACTAGTGCAAACAAAACTATAATTTCTAGCACCAATTTGGTCCTAATCTTCATGAGATTAATGCCTGAATTTAAAAACTAAAGAGTAGCTTGTCAAAAGTAAGCTATCATCATAGAATAATGTCATCACAAATGTGTACATTTCTAGCCACCATTTTTTGGGAATTTACCATAAATTGTTTGTAAATATTGTAAACACATCTAATGATATAGCGAAAAAGACGTAAAACTCATCATATGCAAGTTCAAGATATCTCCCTAGAAGAGGAGCTTAATCAAAAAGAAGAGCGTGATGAAATATCAATTCTTCGTGATTTTGGATTAGAAGAAGATGAAGCACAAACATATGTAGGATTAGCTCAGTTAGGCTCAGTTAAAGCAAGTGAGATTAGTGCATTTACAAAAATCGATAGGGTAAGAACCTATAAAATTTTAGAGAATTTAAAAAATTTGGGATTTGCAACATCCACACTGTCATCACCTATCAAGTTTTCAGCTAATGATCCAGAAATGATTCTCAAGGATATTATTTTAAAACAAAAACAAAAAGTAGAACATTTAGAAAAAAACAGTTCACAGTTCTTAAAAATTTTATCACGTCTAAAACTACATGAACCACAAATTGGATTACCAAAATTGACCATTGTTTCTAATAGAAACAACATCTATGATCAGATGACAAAAATAATTGAAGAAACAAAAGATAGATTGTACATTGTAGTGACACTTTCAGATATAATTCGAATGTATTACACTTCAATTCCAGAGGCAATAAAAAAAGCAACTAAACAAAATACAAAAATCAAATTGATGACAGGTCCTGAATTATCAACAAAACTAGAATACATTCAAAGATTGGGAATAAATAAATTTAGAATTGTCACGCTCCCCTCACCAGGACGATTACTATGTAGTAAAACCCAAGTATTAATGTCAGGAAATACATCATCACAAGTAAATAAAAATATCAATGAAGAATCAGTGATGGTCACAAATTCAAATGATATAATCAAAAACATGCAAAGTTTGTGTGAATTTCTATGGGAATCAGGCGAGGATGTATCTATAGAAGATAATAGTAAAAAAGAAAAGAAACATGAAAAACAATCAACAATACTTGTAGTAGATGATGATCCAGACGCAGTAAATATTTTTGCAGATTATTTAGAAATTAAGGGAGTGTCCACTGTAGAAAGATGCACCGATGGAAAAAAGGCAATAGAGACATTTAAGAAAATACGTCCAGACGCAGTATTTTTAGATATTATGATGCCTGATTTTGATGGATTTTATGTTCTAGAACAAATTCGCAAGATAGATCCCAAAGCCAAAGTAATCATGGTTACAGCAGATAAATCCGCTGCCACAAATAAAAAACTACACAAAGTAAAACCAACAGATGTCATCTACAAACCATATGACATAGAACAAATAACAAGATGTCTGAAATGAAGAATCAAAAAATTCTTATCTCATCTTTAGTAGTCATGTTATTTTTTACATTAGTTACTACTCCAACACATGGACAATCAACTGGTGAAGGTTTTTCTTGGCAGGTAATTTATCTTTCAGACAAAACAGGATGTAATGCATCTGAAGATCGTAAAGTTAAAGATATCTCGGGAATTATTGACAAATATTTTTCAATGTACAAAATCAACAATCAGAGATTTGGAACCACATGTTTATACTCTGGAGAATATTTTGAAAACTCATTTTCAGACAATGTTGATTTGAATATTCTAGTTTTTGATGAAAGAATTGGACAAAAATTATTTCAAAAATACGGATATAATGGATTATACGCACATTTTGGTTCAGACAGAATGAATAAACATGTAATCATGATCACCGTTCCGCCACAATTTAGTTCTGCATATGATAATGTCGAATTTCCTTGGTCATTATCTGAAAAATTATCCCAGTTCATTTTATCGTATTATGGATATAATTCAGAATCAATTACAAGAATGTTAGATTTTAAATCAGATTATGATATGTGTATTAAGAGAATTGTGGCAGATGAATGTGATAAAATGATTTCAATAATTCGTTCAGATATTTCAGGAGATGGTTATTCAGTATTGTCGCCGGTAAAAGAAATAGTTAATCAAAAATCATTAAAATATTTACCAGATGATCTATATTCTTCACAAGTAGTAAAAGACATACTACGAAATATCACTAATTGGTGGATAAGAGGGGCAATAGATGATCAAATGTATTTAGAGTTAGTTCAACAAATTGTAGATGTACCAATAAAAAATAACAATGAAATTAAAACTACTCAATTATTGATTTCAAATGGATTTGTAATTGTGAGTGAGGAAAAAAACAACTCAATTAAACAAAATGATGACAAAATAAAAATAATTCAGGAAGATGATGAATTTTATACAATTCTTAGTTATGTTCCATTTGATACAAATAAAACGGAATTGGAACCAGAAACTTCAGAAATTCCAAGTTGGTTTAAAAATCGTGCATTAATTTGGCAAGATGGAAAACTTGTGGATAGAATATTTTTTGATGGATTAACAGCACTAATACAAAACGGCTTTATTGAAAATTAATTTTGAAATATATCAAACAAGCAGAAAACAAATCTTTTCATTAAAATGGATTATTTTTTAAAACATCATTCTCATATTGGTTTCCATACAGATATGTGATCAAGATAATCATTTTAAAGGCAATCCAATGAACAAAAATGTGCAACTAGAAGATTATCTCAAAGCAGGAAAAATTGCAGCAGAAGTAAGAGAGAAGGTCAGGGTAAAAGACTGGATTGGAAAATCAGTGTATGAAATTTGTGAAGAAGTTGAAGGAGAGATCAAAAAAAGAGGAGCAAAATGTGCATTTCCAGTAAATGCCAGTATTAATGAAATTGCAGCTCATTACACAGCAGAACCAAATGATCCAATAACAATCAAAGATACAGATATGGTAAAAATTGATCTTGGTGCTCAAATTAACGGATACATTGCAGATACTGCAGTAACTGTTTGCTATGATGCACAGTTTGATGGACTAGTGCAAGCTGCAGAGGAAGCATTAGGTAATGCAATGTCCATGATAAAAGCAGGGGTAAAAGCAAGCGATATTGGACGAACCATTGAGACTACAATAAAGCAAAGAGGCTACAAGCCAATAGCTAATCTCAGCGGTCATTCCTTAGAGCAGTACACCATACATGCAGGAAAATCCATTCCAAACATTTGGTCAATTGGAGGATTCTCACTTTCGGAAAATTCTGCATATGCTTGTGAGCCATTTGTGACAACTGAGCAAGGAGGAGGGTTTGTCAGAAATGGACAAATAAAAAATATTTTTGCCATTAATTCACGAAAGAAAACAAAAGACGCAGAGGCGGACAGACTACTTGATTTTATCTGGAAGAATTTCAACATGCTACCATTTGCATTGAGATGGATAACAAAAGAATGGGAAGAAAAGCAAGCAAAAGAATTACTGAATGTTTTGATTAAAAAGAAAGCAGTTCAAGCATATCCAATTCTGATTGAAGTAAATGAGCAACGAGTTGCTCAAGCAGAACACACATTCATCCCATTAGAAGACGGTGTCACAGTAACAACAAAGGCCCTATGAACATATAAAAAATGAGTGAAGAAGTAAGACCATGTCCCAAATGTGGCAGATTTTTGTTTAAAGAACAAGGAGAGACAACAATGTGGTTTTGTCCGTCTTGTAATCTAAAATTCAGAACTGAATAATGGAATTATTGCTCCAGAGTTTCACCAAAAATTTTCTCAATTAAACACATTTCACCACACGAATCACATTTTGAGTATTCAGCAAATAAGACATCACCGTCAGAGAATTTTCTTTTTATTTGCATCCCACAATTTGAGCATTTTTCAACAGTATAGTCCAAAGTGATTTTTTTCTTTGAGAATATCATTGCGGCACCCCAACAGTATTTCCCACGCCAATTATGACTATAGATTGTCCCTGTACAGTATTTTCTTGAATCATTTCATGAATTTGTGAGCGTACATCATCTGCTTTGTATGCAATATCTTTGGTCATAAGTGTAATTGCCTCTTTAACTGATTGCTTGACAACTATAGAAAATACAGGAATATTTTTTGATGTAGCAATTGCTTCAATTTGAAATTTTTCTGTTCCTATTCCACCAATTGCAGCTCCGAATCCTTGTGCCACAGATGCAGAATCTTCACCCTCCATTTTTAATGCAGCATCTATCATAATTATTGCGTCAATTTTATTTTCAGAAATAATTTTTTCTAAACCGTCAGCAGGCCTTCCAACTGTAGAGCCAGGACCTTCAGCCTTTAAGAGAAATAATTTCCTTCCATCAAATTCAGATTTTGCCAGAACAGTTTGAAATGCAACTGTCTCTTTTTGATTTTCTAACATCATCTTTCCAACAACCATCGGACCAATTCCATCACCAACAGGTTGTCCTTTTTTAAATACCGGAATTGCTTCTTTCATGGCCTCAGATTGTTCCATTATAAAAGGAAGAATCATCTGTAAAGGCAAAATTAATGGATAGTTGTTTTGTTTTTTTGCAGTAAGATACATGTGATTAATAACTTTGTAAATCATTTGTAATGAAGATGCAATTTCAAGTAAAGTTTGAACTCGGGTCAATTCAATATCATTCATTTGAGGGGAAATCGACCTCACATGCTCCCTAGTGTAATCTTCTCTAGACCTTACAATATGTCGTACTTTGTCTACAATTCCATTAGGATCCATGTCAACAGGCATAATTGTAAAATAATCGATGAAGCGGTCAATTTTTTTAGTTGGATCATCTGCAGGTTTCAAAGTTATCTTTACATAATTGATTAATTCATCTCTAGATTCTTTTCTAAAACCGTCAAGTTTGGCAATCCCTTTTTTGATTTCACCCGATGTGACATAGAGTTGAATGCGTTGGCCATAAAACACAAAAAAGAAAATAGGTAGAATCCAAATTAACATCATGAGTGGGTTTGTGTCATCACCCATTGCAAAAATCTGATCAAAATCAAAACTTGTAAAATTCACTAAACTCATCGATCTTCAAATGTAAATTAAATGATTCGTCATGTGACCAAAAGACATACCAAAATCAGAAAAAAATGGGCATAGAGGCGAAAAAATTGGCGAGTGCTTTTATTATAGTTCAAATACAAAAAACCTGAATATGCCACAAACAAAACCAATTGTAAGCGTGGAAAACGTTGTAGCCTCAGCTTCTGTAGACCAGAAGATGGACTTGAATGAGATCACTAAAACATTTCCGGATGTAGAATATCACCCTGATCAATTTCCAGGACTAGTTTTTAGATTAAAGACACCAAAGACGGCTACATTGATTTTTACTTCAGGCAAAATGGTATGTACTGGTTCCAAATCTGAAGAGATGGCAAGAAAGGCAGTAAAGACAGTTGTGCAAAAACTTCGAAAAGGTGGAATTAAAGTAAAAAAAGATGCAACTGTACAAATTCAAAATATTGTAGCATCTATTAATCTAGGTGGAAAAATTCATTTGGAGCAAGCAGCAAGAACGTTGCCTAGAAGCATGTACGAACCTGAGCAATTTCCAGGACTTATTCACAGAATGTTAGATCCAAAGACAGTGATTTTGTTATTTTCATCAGGAAAGCTTGTCTGCACAGGAGCTAAACAAGAACCAGACGTTTACAGATCAGTTAACAACTTGCACGCATTACTAGAAGAAAAAAACCTAATGATTTATGATTAATCATAAATCAAATCTATTTTCATTAATTTCTGTAATTTACTTATAAGTATAATTGTATTTTTATACAAATTTTGAAACAATAGAATAGGATTCTGAAAAAGGTCTTAAAGGCCACATTTTAAAAATAAGGATGATGGAACAGACTAACAAAAATTTTAAAAAAATTATTTTATAGAACTGCCAAGAGGAACATCTTCGTTTACTGTTAACCAAAAGGGTTTGTCATCAACATCAGCTGCCAATAACATTGCGTTTGATTCAACACCTGCCATTTTTTTTGGTTCGAGATTTGCAATAACAATTACAGTTTTTCCAACAATATCTTCAGGTTGATAATATTGTGCTCCACCAATTATCACATCCCGTTTATCATCATTTCCCAAATCAATCAGACCTTTGATAATTTTTGATTTACCTTCAATAGGTTCTGTTGCAACAATTTTTGCAACTCTAATGTCTAGCTTTGCAAAATCATCATATGACACATTGGGCATACCACTCACTTATTCTTCCTGTTAAAATAAATTCGCATTTATTGTAGATCTTTTTTATTAATTCCACTAGTTTCAATTTCATATCTTAATGCAGCAGGAAGATCCATGTACTTTTTGTTAACCATTTCAATTATTTGATCTTCGGGGACATTAACTTTTTTTAGTAATTTTCCACGTTGATGAGCATAAGCATTTTTCCAAAAACCAGCACCGTCCAACGTTTCAATTTTTGGCATGTATTTTGTGGGTTTCATGTTTTTTCAAATTTTAAGTGACTGTGACGGAAGAATGGCAAACGCCATTGGAACTGGAGTTACTGTTCCGGATTTTAGGCATGTTGCCCATCACAGTCTATTTGCAATGCAGTTGGAATCTAATATATTTAATGCGGAAGAATGGGTTTTACACATGGCTGCAATTGAGGTAGAAGTTGAAATTAATTCCACAGTAGACAAAGTTTGGGAGGTAGTATCAGATATTGATAATGAACCCAAATTTTGGAAGGGAACAAAAGAAGTCAAAAATCTATCAAAGGAAGGAAACATAATCAAAAGAGAGGTCACCATTGCATTTAGAGATCAAAAATGCCTGCAAGAAGTAAAACTAGAACCTAAAAATAGAATTGAAGCCAAGTTCACTAAAGGAATCATTAATGGTGAAAAAATTCTACTCATCATTCCAAATGGAGAGAATGTCATACTGAAAACAATCTGGGACATAAAATTAACTGGAATGATGGGGATGTTTACAGGTATGATTAAAAATCACATCAAAAGTGGAACCGAACAAGCCATGCGTAGTATCAAAGAAGAAATCGAGAGATAATTTTATGGAGTTAATATTAGATATTTTCAATTACACTTTAACCGCAATTTTAATTGGGATTTGTGGGGCATGGGTTTTTCTAATTAAATCAATGGTAGATTCGTTTAGGTTTACTCCATATCTAGATAGATTTGAAAATACATCAAAAACTAATCCCAAAGTATCAGTGATTCTTCCAGCAAGAAATGAAGAAGAATTCATCAGCAAATGTTTAGACTCGTTAATCGATCAAGATTATAAAAATTATGAAATCATAGTAATTGACGATTCATCAGAAGACAACACGCAAAAAATTATTTACAAATATGCAGAAAAACATTCCAAAGTAATTCCAATAATTGCAAGACCCAAACCAGATGGTTGGATGGGAAAAAATTGGGCATGTATGGAAGGATACAAGAAAGCAAGTGGAGATTTATTATTATTTACTGATGCAGATACAAGACATTCCCAAAATGTAATATCGCTTGCTGTAGGACACTTAACTTCATTTAATTTAGATGCGTTATCTGCAATTCCCAAAATGATGACATTTGATTTTTGGACAAAGGTTACATTGCCAATGATTTCAACGTTTTTGCACAGTAGGTTTTCTGCATTAAATGTCAACAATCCTGCTAAAAAAACAGGTTATTTTTTTGGAAGTTTTTTTATTTTGAAAAAAAAGACGTATGAAAATGTAGGAATGCATGAAGGAGTAAAAAATGAGATTATTGAAGACGGGGCATTAGGAAAAAAAGTCAAAGAGGCAGGACATAAAATGAAAATGGTGAGAGGAGACCATCTAATTGACGCAGTATGGGCAAGAGACAAAAGCACATTGTGGAATGCACTAAAAAGGCTAATGATTCCACTATACCTTCAAAATGGAAAAATCGCTATAGGAATTTTTTTTGCGGTGGCATTTTTGTTATTTGTACCATTTCCAATATTTGCAGTATCATTGTCTATTCCTATAGAAGCGATATCTTCAAAAATACTTTGTATTTCTGCTGCGGTGGCATCATCACTGATCTATGCAGGGGCAATTATTGAGACAAAAATGGGGCTACATATCAGATTAATTCATGCGTTATTTGCACCACTTGGCAGTTTAGTGGTGGTTTTAGGATTTCTAAGCGGCTTACTGCAAGCAAAGAGAAACGAATCAGTGATGTGGAGAGGGAGAAGATATTCCATGAAAGACCACACTCAAAATTCTATCAGCATATAGTAATCCTTTTAGATAGAAAACAGAAAACTAAGAACCTCATGGACAAATCAGGAATAATTGTAGGTACTTCGATGGGAGCAGCAATTGTTTTAGTATTATTTGCTGTGTTATTCATCTCATCACCAGAATCAATAAAGCCTGAAATCATAGTTAGTAATGGCCATTCACCAAGTACAGTGGGCGAAGTAACTTCTATTTATTCAAAAAAATTATCACTAATAGAAATTTTTGAAAAATCAGAGCCAGGGGTTGTACGAGTTAACGTTCAAAGGAGTGAAACTGCTGAGATTGCAAATGGCGTAGGATCAGGATTTGTTTTTGACAAAATAGGGCACATAATTACAAATGCACATGTTGTAAAGGATGCAAACAAAGTAACTATAACATTTCTTGATGGAAGATCATACAATGCAGAAATTATAGGATCAGATGAGTTTACAGATATTGCAGTAGTTAAAGTTAATGCAGATTTAGAACTTTTACATCCATTGTCACTTGGAGATTCATCAAATCTCAAAGTAGGAGAACAAATAGCTGCAATTGGAAATCCATTTGGATTGTCAGGATCTATGACATCAGGAATTGTAAGTCAATTAGGACGATTACTTCCATCAGGTAACGGATATTCAATTCCAGATGTCATTCAGACAGATGCGGCAATTAACCCAGGAAATTCTGGTGGACCATTGATAAATATGCATGGAGGGATTGTTGGAATAAACACTGCCATACAATCAGCCACAGGCGAATTTACAGGAGTGGGGTTTGCAATACCATCACAGACGGTTGCAAAGATTGTACCCACCCTCATAGAAAAAGGAGAATACAAGCATCCATGGATAGGAATTTCAGGTAGAGATATTGATCCAGATTTGGCCAAAGTTTTAGAATTAAAAGATGCAGTTGGATTTTTAGTTGTCACAGTAGTAGAAGAAAGTCCTGCATCAAAAGCAGGATTAATTGGTTCGGATAAAACAATCGAGACAGATGGAATAAGTTATGCAGTTGGAGGCGATATAATATTAGCAGTAGATGGAAAAGAAGTTAGAAAAATTGACGATATTTTGATTCATCTCCAGCGAGCAAAAACCATCGGGGATGAAATGGTTTTAGAGATTTTAAGAGATGGAAGAACAACAAACGTCACAGTGATTCTAGAACAGAGACCTAATGGAAATTAAAATAACACAAGCATAAATACTTCTAATCAAGAATGGATTCTGTTGAACAAACTTGTCTTAAACTCTGAGAGTTTAAACAAAGTTTTAGAGAACAAAACAATATCTCGTGAAGATATTTCTGAGATTTATCAAAATTCTCTAAAAGATCCTAGTGAACTTTTTTCAGTATCTCAAAATCTAAGAGAAAAATTCAAAAGAAATACAGTTACATTTTCTAAAAAAGCATTTTTTAATATCATCAATTTATGTAAGGATACTTGCTCATATTGTACATACAAAGCAGAGCCAGGAGAAGAAAAATTATCTTTAATGTCAAAACAGCAAATTCTAGAATTATTGCAGCTTGCAAAAAAATACAGGTGTGTTGAAACACTTTTTGTTACAGGCGAGCAACCAGAACAGAGATACCAAGAAGCACGTGAGTGGTTAAAAGAGAACGGATTCAAATCGACCGTAGAATATCTCATTCATTCATCAGAATTAGCATTAGAGATAGGGCTATTTCCACATACTAATGCAGGCAATCTAAATTATGAAGAAATGAAAGAATTGAAAAAAACAAATGTGTCAATGGGTGTTATGCTTGAAAACGTCAGTGAAAGACTAACAGAGAGAGGAATGCCACATTATTTGGCAGCAAGCAAAAAACCGAAAGCAAGATTACAGGTATTAGAAAATTCTGGAAAAATTGGAATTCCAATGACTACGGGAATTCTTGTAGGGATAGGAGAGACAATCAACGAGGTAATTGATTCAATTTTAGCAATAAGAGAACTTCACAGTAAATATGGAAACATACAAGAAGTAATTTTACAAAACTTTCAACCAAAACCAGACACGGTTATGAAAAATAAGCCATCAGCTAATGAGAGATATTTTAAAACAATTGTGGCACTATCAAGAATAATAATGCCTGAGATGAATATACAGATTCCTCCAAATTTATCACCTAAATCATATCAAAGTTTCTTGTCAGTTGGGATAAATGATTGGGGAGGCATATCTCCACTTACTCCGGATTTTGTAAATCCGGAATTTGCATGGCCAGAAATTAACAAAGTGGACAAAGAGTCTAAAGATGCAGGGTTTGATTTAAAATGTAGATTCCCAGTATATCCGGAATTTTTCTCTTTTATTAGCAAAGAGTTAAGAGATAAGATGGCAGTAATTGAAAATGAAGAAGGATTGGTAAAAGAGGGATACTGGAGATGACAATCAATATAGACGCATTATTAAAAAATGCAGATCCGCTCATTTCTGAAATCTTAAACAATGCATTATCAGATAAAGAAATTTCTGCTCAAGATGGATTAGAGTTATACAAAACAACCGGAATTGATTTTCATTTAGTAGGGCTAGTTGCAGATGAAATTAGAAGAAGAAGAGTCGGGGATATTGTATCTTATGTAGTGAATAGAAATATCAATTTTACAAATGTATGCATAAAACAATGTGGATTTTGTGCATTTAGTAGAGATTTTAGAGAAGAGGAAGGATATTTCCTACCAACAGAAGAGATCGTACGAAGGGCAATGGAGGCACGCCAATTAGGAGCAACTGAAGTATGTATTCAAGCAGGACTGCCCCCAGACATGAAAGGAGATCTTTATGAGAGTATTTGCAAGGAGATCAAAAAAGAGATTCCAGATATACATATTCATGGATTTTCACCTGAAGAGATTCTATACGGAGCATCAAGATCTGAGATTTCAATTGAGGAATTTCTAAAAAGAATGAAGGAGGCAGGAGTGGATACACTTCCAGGAACATCAGCAGAAATTCTTGATCAAAAACTACGAGACCAGATTTCTCCAGGAAGAATAAGTGTAGAGAATTGGGAAAAAGTAATCAAATATGCCCACAAAATTGGAATCAACACTACATCAACTATGATGTTTGGACATTTAGAAACACTAGAACAAAGAGTGGCACACATAGCAAAATTAAGAGACATACAAAAAGAGACGGGGGGATTTACCGAATTTGTCCCTCTAAATTTTATTCATACTGAAGCCCCCATGTACAAACATCAATTACATGAAGGAATAAGACGGGGGGGAAGTGGAAATGATGTCTTACTAACACATGCTGTTGCAAGAATCATGTTGAACAATTCAATTAACAATATCCAAATGTCATGGGTTAAAGAAGGACAAAAAATGTCACAGTTATTGCTAATGTGGGGAGCCAATGATTTTGGCGGAACTCTGATTAACGAAAGTATTTCAACATCAGCAGGTTCAGAACATGGACAATTATTAAAACCGAAAGAGATTAGAAGAAGGATTAAGGAGATTGGAAGAATACCTGCTGAGAGAAATACAAATTATAAAATTCTAAAAAAGTTTGATGCAGAAGAAGAGGTAGATGAAAAACTAGATAGAGTTTCTGATACATCTCAATTTGGATCATACGTAGAATTGATAAAAATTAACAAATTCAGATACAAAAATCCTAGAGCGAAGTAAATGTCTGCCTTAGAAGAGGCATTAAATCATTCAAAAAATGTTGGAGTTGATGAATGTGAAATAGTCGTTTTGAAAAAAAAGATCATAACTGTGCGAATTACTGATTCAGAGATTGCTGAAACCAAACAAAACTTTGATGAAAGTTATGGTATTAGATTAATCCACAATAAGAAAATTGCATCAATTCAAATTACAAATCAGCAAAAAATTAAAGATGCTATTAATGATTCATTAAAGACTCTGCACAGTCTAAAGCCACGAGAATTTTGGCGCGGATTACCATCCAAAATAAAATCACAAAAATTAGACGGAACATATGACAAAAACCTAGCGAACATTTCAGGATCTCAAGCTATGGATATCGCAGAATCCATGATTAATGCAACTAATAGCTACAAAATAAACACGATTACAGGCTCGCTGAATATTGTTTCAGATGATTTTGAACTTGAAAATTCAAATGGATTAAAACTCAAAGAAAAGTCCACATATATCTCAGGAATAATTAATGCAGAATCAGAATCAGGTACATTACCAGTATCAGGAATTGGACATGATTGTTGTAGGACATTATCAAATTTTTCAACAGAACAAATAGGAAATGATGCAAAAAATATGTGTCTAGAATCAATAAATCCACAAAAAATTGATTCAGATACATATTCCATAATTTTTGAGCCGTATTCTGTTGGAGAATTGCTATCATTTGTGATTGCATCAAACTTTAATTTTAAAACATTCGCAGAAAAGAAAAGTTGCTTCTCAAACGATTTTGAAAAAGAAATTGCAGTAAAACAATTTAGTTTAATTGATGATCCACATATTTCAGAAGGCATAGGAACAAAATCAGTTGATGATGAGGGGATTAAAACCCAAAAACGAAGTTTGATAGAAAATGGAATTTTCAAAAATACGTTTTCAAATCTTTTCGATAGTTACAAAGAAGGAAAACAATCTTCAGGAAATGCATTACGTTTAGGATCTCCAATGGGGAGAAGCTCAGAGCCAATTCCAATTTCAGCACCACATAATCTAAAAATTAATCCAGGAGAGAGCTCACAAGAAGACATGATAAAAGATACAAAGCACGGGTTGTTAATTGGAAGGCTATGGTACACATATGCAGTAAATCCAATCAAAGGAGATTTTTCATGCACTGCAAGAAGCGGAATAAAAATTATTGAGAATGGCGAAATCAAAGGTCCTGGAAAATCAGTTAGAATAATTCACAATCTTGCAGATATGTTAAAAAATATTTCAGAAATTGGAAATAATCAAAAAAACATAATTCAGTGGGCATCACTTCCGTCAATTGCACCATCGATAAAAGCGGGAAAAATTTCGGTAAAATCAATCTAATTTAGGCACAGATTAATTAAAAAACGTGAAAACCAAATATGCCACATAGCCTATCGCAATGCAAGCGCCCATAACACGATTAATAATTCCAGTTTTAAGTGCAATTAACAATGAAATACTAAAGATGATCATGATGGTATAATCAATGAAGACGTCGGGTGCGACCATCACACCTCCAAGCGTCGCACCTACACCCATGATCATCAAGATGTTGTAGATATTACTTCCAATAATATTTCCAACACCGATATCCCCATGTCCTTTTCTAATTGCAATAATGGATGTAATTAATTCAGGAAGAGACGTTCCAATTGCAATCACAGTCAGCCCTATGATTTTTTCAGACAACCCAAACTCTTGGGCTAGAATTACGGCATTATCAACAGTAAGAATTGCACCAAAATACAAAATAACAACACCTGTCCCAATTAATCCAAAAGATTTCAGATATACATTATTTTTACTTTCTCCAACATTTTCCTTGCTTTCTTCGCGGTGTTTCATTGCATCTTTGAATGTATAATATCCATAAACGCCTAATCCTACAAGCAGCAAAATTCCATCATATATAGAAAGTTCACCATCAATTGAAATCAAAATCAAAAGAAAAGAAACGCCTAGCATTATTGGAATTTCTTTACGTAAAACAGATTTACTTACTGCAAGTGGAACAAGAATTGCTGCAATTCCTATAACCATTCCAACATTTGCGATGTTACTTCCAACAATATTTCCCAAAATTATAGCACTGTGTTCTCCAGCTGCTGCAACACTTGCTGCAAGCTCCGGCGTAGAAGTACCATATGCCACAATAGTCATTCCAATTACAAGATTACTTATTCTGAATTTTCGGGCGATTGTAACACCGCCACTAACTAACCAATTACCACCAAAACACAGCATAGCTAATCCAACTATAGTCAGCACTGCATTGATTACTACTTCCACAACGAAGTTTCTCGATAGAGGGGTTTAAAGTGAATGATTTACTATAATTTCACAATTCAAACAATTCAAGCTAATTTTAAAAAGTCGTTACAGGCACATAATAATCTAAAATTTCACTAAAACCGATACTAGACAGAATATTTCTCAGAACCAAGTGCTGAATGGATATAATCAATTATCTTCAGATAATCTGCCCTTGGTTCTGTACTAACCATAAATAATTCATTAGAATTAACGGGAACACTAATCATTGTGACTTTTTCATATTCAGTAATTGAAGATGTTTCATGACCAATCTTGTATGCCAGATTTGTATATAGTTCTCTTTTTTGTAATGCATAATGAATTGACATTTTAACTTCATCGCTACTTAACATTCCATCAATACTTTCTTTGTGGCCTCCAGCAACAAGCTCACCTTTACTATTTGCAACACCTGCAAATCTAATTTGTGAATCTAAAGCAAGTACTTTTTTCGATAATTCATCGTAATTAATTGCCAAAATATTACACCAAAAAATCTATTTTTTTCGGAATATTTCATCCTTTTCCTGTAATTCTTCAGTAAAGGTATCCATATCTAGCATGAACTCCTCCTCATCAGAATAAGCAGATTCTGCGTGTTCACTAATATCAAGTCCTACGTCTTCTACTTCAGGCGAAACCCTAATTCCAATTAGATGCTTCATTACTTGCAGAATTATCCAAGTTCCACCAAAGCCCATTGCGGCTGCAACGCCAACACCTACTGCTTGAATCCATAATTGATCAGGATTACCAAATAGCAATCCATCAACACCACCAGGATTAATCATAGTACTTGCAAAGATTCCAATAGAAAGTGCACCTACAATTCCGGCAACACCGTGAACAGAACTTACATCAAGTGCATCATCAATCTTTAGTTTTTCTTTGAATAGTACAACTCCTGAATATGAAATTACACCAATTGCAATACCAATGACAAATGCATGTTCTGCACTTACAAATCCAGATGCAGGGGTAATTCCAGCAAGACCTGCAATTGCACCGTTAATTGTTGCAACAACAGAAGGTTTTCCTGTTCTTACCCAAGAGAGTCCAGCCCAAATCAAAGCAGAAACTGAAGAAGCCATGTGAGTGACAATTACAGTATTTCCTGCAACTCCACCGGAAGCTGACAATGCACTTCCTGCATTAAAGCCAAACCATCCAAGCCATAATAACGAAGAACCAAGAACTGCAAGTGGAATACTATGAGGAATCATTATGGCAGGACCATAATGTCTTCTTTTTCCAAGTACAATTGCTGCAGCAAGAGCTGCCATTCCAACACTTGTGTGAATTACTATACCGCCGGCAAAATCAACTACACCTAATTGAGATAACCAACCTCCACCCCAAACCCAGTGAACTAGAGGATAGTAAATCAGCATAGACCATGCAGCGATAAATATGATAAATGAACTGAACTTCATTCTTTCAGCAATTGTTCCTGTAAGTAATAATGGAGTAATTGCTGCAAACATCAATTGGAATTTTACAAACAAGACACCTGGAATGGTTGGAGCATACTGTTCTAATGGACCATCAGATGGAACACCTTTGAGAAATACCCAATCCATATTTCCAACTAGTCCCATTGTGGAGTCACCAAAAGATAAACTAAATCCAAATACGAACCACATGACACTCAATAACGCCAAACCAAAAAAGATCTGCATGAAAATTGAGGCTGCGTTCTTTTTTCTTAAAAGTCCAGATTCAAAAAGACCCAATGCAGGGATCATTAAAAGCACAAGACTTCCAGCTACGAGCATCCACGCTGTATCCCCAGAATCAAGTACCATTAATGAAAAAAATTAATTCAAAACTAATAACAATGTCTGAGATTGATTATCATATGAATATCATTTGACCATCAAAATCAGAAATTATATTTGTGTAATAGACAACAGTATAACTAAATGCTCAAAATTGAAGTCATACTTGGCGAAAATGATGTAATGGCAATAAGCGAGGGATTAAAGAAAATAGGAATTGGAGGTCTCACAGTATCCAAAGTTAGAGGAAGAGGAAAGAGACCAGGACCCGAAATTCACGCATCAAAAGGCAGTGAGATCTTTACACCTCAGTTCAATGACAAATATAGAATTGAGGCAATCATTGCAGATGCTAGAGAAGACGAAGTAATAGGAATTATCAAAGAGAATGGCAGAGTTGGAAAAATATTTGTATCTCAGATCTTACGTGCAGTAGACATTGCCACAGGTGACGAAGGAGAAACTACAATTTAGAACCATCATGAATTTGCGCAAAAGTAAATTATTTCACAGAGAAAAGATGCAGCCATTGCAACGTAAAGATTGTCTTAAAGTTGCAGTTATGTGTGGAGTTATTGTTGTACCATTGCTTGTTGGTTTATTTTTATGAAATTCTCAAAAATCGCCATTGCAAAATTAATTCTTGCAGGAGTTGGTATGACTTTGGTAGGATTAGCTTTATTTGGACCGTATATCTAAAAATCACCAAAAGTATTTTCATAAATAACAGTAGGATTCTTTAATTGCTTTTCCATAATAGGAAGTGATTTTACAATACAGTAATTTACAAAATCACTGAATGATTTTATTCTATAATCATCTCTGAGTTTTTCTTTGTTTACTTCATAGACTATTTGCAATTTATGTAAAGTGAATTTCTGTAATGGAACAAATCTACTTCGTTTAGGTATTGGTGTAGATTCTGTTTTTTCTTCTGCAAAAATTTCTAAATCTTGTTTTGCATCAAGTGTTTCCATGTCCACAACTTCTTCCATTTCAGAGACAAAGATTTTTCCCCCATGATCAGATGTAAGACCGGAGTTTTTTGAAATCATTTCTACAACTTTTCTTGCATCCTTGTCTGGCACTACAATCTCAATTTTTGCCAAAGGGATTGATTTTATTCCAGTAGAACCAATGCGAGAACCTTTTGCTTCATCATAAATATCACTGTCATCTAAATTTCGTTTGTCAATCACAAATGTTCCAAGAACATTCAGATTTGTCTTAATAGTAGTGAAAGTTTTTCGCTTGATTATAGCTTCTATCTTTTTCACAAATAATTTTCAAAAAAGGGGCTATTTATGAGAAATGGTCTTTATCAACATCAAAAAATGGATCGTGATAAATTAAAGAAGGAAACAGGCACGAATAAGGTGTAAAAAAACCAGCTAGAAAGACAAGCAAAGCTCAAGTTAAAGACTAATAAGGTAATGTACCGTACAATACGGTATGATGCGAGCAAGACTAACATATGTACCACTAGAAGTGGCAGACCAATTCGGGGATTTTATCATACAAAGAGACGAACAAGTTCTCGATGCAGTAAAAGCAAGAACACGAGATTTCAGTACACTGTCTTTGATAAAGTTGCTATATCAATTAAGAGGAAACCCTATGACATTTTCTGATTTGTATTCAAAGTCAAAAATCAGAATGAAAAAGTCATTTCTGAACTACCTACATCTGTGTGTAGATTACAACTTCATTAAAAAAGAAGCAGTTGGTTCAAACATGATCTATACAATTACAGACAAGGGGCGAACCATGTTGAATCTGTTTATGCAGAAAAGCAATTAAATTTAATTTTTGGATGAATTTAATCAAGCATCTGCATACATTGAAACTTCCCAAGCTGTAGGAGTTTGGGCAAACGCAGTGTATTCTTTGTATTTTATCTCAGAATATGCATCAAGAAAATCTTTTGTAAAAACATCTTCTAAGAAATTCGAATCACTATTTAGAGAATCAAGTGCATCCTTCAATGAAACAGGTAAAGTTCCAATTTTGTATTCTCGTTTCTTTTCGGCAGAAAGTTTGTATACATTTTCTTCAATAGGATTTCCAGGATCAATTTTATTTTTTATTCCATCCAATCCAGCTAGCAGTAATGCGGCTTCTAACAGATAGATATTTGCAGTTGGATCAGGTACGCGATATTCTAGTCTCTTGCTTTTTTCTTGATTTCTATTATACATTGGAACTCTAATTGCAGCAGATCTATTTCCTAACCCCCAGCAAACATTTACAGGTGCTTCAAAACCGGGAACAAGACGTTTGTAAGAATTTGTAGTAGGGTTTGAAATTGCACACAAAGCTGAAGCGTGGTTTAAAATCCCACCAATGTAGTATCTTCCAGTTTGACTCATTTGTGCCTCTTCATCATCTTTATCATACATCACATTCGTTTTTCCATTCCACAAACTTTGATGAGTATGCATTGCTGAAGCATTATCACCAAAAATTGGCTTTGGCATAAAAGTTGCAACTTTATTTTTTCTTTTAGCTTTAACTTTCACCAAATTTTTAACTGCAATTACATTATCTGCCATTGCAATCATCTCATCATATACTAAATTAATTTCACATTGACCCGAAGTCGCAACTTCGTGATGTTCTGCTTCTATTTTTATTCCAAAGTAATTATACAGATCATCACAGATATCTTTTCGAAATCCCTCAAGCGTATCCTTAGGTTGCGATGGATAGTATCCTTCTTTGAGATCTATAGCAGTACTGACATTGCCTTTAGCCCAAGGAGATTCTTTTGATTCAATAGAATATCCTGAACCACCATACGAATGCGTCGCAGCATAGGGGGAAGGATAAACATTGATAGTATCAAATACAAAAAACTCTATTTCAGGACCCCAATTGGTATGAGTTAAACCAAAATCAGACAGTTTTTCAGATGCTTTATTGGCAATTCCTCTAGAATCACGATTATATCTAGACTCTTTGTTCGAATTGCCATCATACAAATCACAGAATATTCGTGCATTTTTCCGATTACCAGGATCATAATCATTTGGGAGAATTTTAAATGACGATGGATCAGGTAGTAAAATCATATCAGAATGATTTACAGATTTGAATCCAACAATTGAACTTGCATCGAGTTTTTCAAGACCATTTACAAAACTATCTTTATCAATTGCATAGCTTGGCATCCCCACATTATGAAGTTCACCAAAAATATCTACAAACCAAAAATCAATAAATGAAATTTTTTCATCTTGTATAGTCTGTAGAACTTGATCGGCATTCAATGTGTTAGGTTAATTTATCAGATTACTAATATGGTTTAGTAAGATAGATTTGTCAAGATAGTCAGGTTAATTCTCAACTAAATAATTGTCAAACAACATATAGGCACATAATAAGTAAAAATGAAAAACAATTGGATCTAAAAAAATTTAGTGTTTAACAACTTTTTTTGTTAATAATACATTTCAAATAAAAAATCACAAAATCATAGTGTGACTCAATCAGAATATGATCAAAAAGATCTAAATAATTACGAGAAATTACAAAACGAATATAAAAAATTGCTTACCGAACATGATGAACTAAAATCAGACAATCCTCAAAATACAGAATTAGAGGAGAAAGTAAAGAAACTCACTGAAAAGCATAAAGAAATTCAAGATTTGTCATCCAAATTATTTTAAGAATTGAACAGTAGTTACTATTAGTGCAAGTAGCAAATAACACATTCTTGGGTGTCAGACATATTCGTATTAAATTACAGTTAACAGTACTAATATTAATTTAGAAGGATATACTTATACCATTTAATTCATAATAGTCATTTTTGAATTTTAATGATTACAGATAGACACAAAATCATAATTTTTCGCATGTGCCACCGGCTTTTTTCCAGCTTTTTCCGCCTTCATTTCGACATTGTGTTTTAGTAACTTTTCTTAAGATTACTCCTTTGCAGTTTTCTTCAGCATAACATGTTCCACGAGGAATTTTAGAATTGGTTTTTTTATGAAGAACCGATTTTTTGTTAGAAACTTTTGTTTTGACTCTGCCTATTGAGAGAGTAGGTAATTTTTTAACAATTTTCTTACGTTTTGAAATTAAAGGTTTCTTTATTTTTGGAGTCTTGGGTTTTCTAATTACAGGTTTACGTATTGACACTGAATCATTATGATCCCATAAGATATTAAATTTTAGAGAAAATTTTTGATCTTATAAAAACTGTCAAACAGATTCTATAAGAAACAAATATTGACAAAAGTAATTAGACAGAACAAATCGACGTAAACAGTGCAGAAAGAATTTCCAGAAGCCGAAATCTTTGAGATAAAGAAAATAGAATTAAACAGTCCGATAATTTTTGCAGGATTTGTAGGTGCAGGTCTAGTAGGACCTCTTGCAATAAACCACATCATTGAGAAACTGAAAATGCAACAAATAGCAGTAATGAGATCAAAATATCTTCCACCATCAACAGTTTTCATGAGAGGGAGACTACGGCATCCATTTAGATTTTATGCAAATCCAGAGGGAACAATATGTGCAATAATTTGTGAAATAACATTGAGAATGGAAGGGTTGTATTCACTAGTAGGAGAAATTTTAGATTGGGCAGAAGAGAAAGGCTCAAAAGAAATTGTAATTTTAGACGGGGTTGCAAGTATAGGACATGATGACAAAGCATATTGTGCAGCTGAAGAAGATTTGGTACGAACCATGGCAGAAAAAGACATCAGTATGATCCCACAGGGATTTATCACAGGAATTCCAGGAGGGATATTAAACGAATGCTTGGTAAGGGAAATCCAAGGACTGACATTATTAGCAAAAGCAAACAAAGTCGCACCTGATTCAGGAGCAGCCGCCACCCTGATTGAAGCACTGAATAGATTCTATGATTTGAACATTGACACAAAACAACTAGAAGATGAGAAAGATAGATTCCACTCAGAATTTAGTGAGTTATCTCAGAAATATGTAGAGCACAGAGAAGAGATAGCTGGAATGTATATGTGATCGAAACAGCAGGCAAATTCTTTTATTCATAGCAAATACGCATCAAATTATGGCGTTAACCTACAAAAAAGCAGGAGTGGACATTTCTAAAATCAAACAAAGTCAGCAAGCAATTGGTAAATTAATTGCATCAACTCATAAACTTCAGAAAAAAGCAAAGATAGCACACGGTTTTGGCCATTATGCAGGAATTGTTGAGATCCCCGGAGGAAAACTTTTGGCAACACACACAGATGGTGTTGGAACCAAAGTAATTATTGCAAACATGATGAAAAAATACAACACAATAGGAATTGATTGTGTTGCAATGAATGTTAATGATGTTATCTGCATTGGTGCAACACCTATCTCATTTGTAGACTATATCGCTGCAAACAAAAATGATGCAACAATATTCAAAAAAATTGTCGAGGGATTAGTGACGGGTGCAAAAAAATCTTCAATGCCGATTGTCGGAGGAGAGACTGCAATTATGCCAGATGTGATTGATGGGAAAGGATTTGCATTTGATTTAGCAGGGATGGTAGTAGGATTAGTAGATAAAAAAGATTTGGTGCTTGGAAATAAAATAAACGTAGGGGATGTGATTGTAGGTGCAAATAGTACAGGAATTCATTCAAACGGATATTCGCTTGCAAGAAAAGCAATTTTAGGAAAATATTCTATAAAAGATAAAGTAAAAGGAATAGGAACAATAGGTAATGCATTGTTAGCGCCTACTGAAATATATACAAATCCAGTACTAGAGATAATTCAAAAATGTAAAGTCAATGGTTTGGCCCACATTACAGGAGGGGCATTTACCAAGCTATTACGCCTCAAGAAAATTGGATATGAGATTGAGTCCCTACCAAAAATTCCACCAATCATGGGATTAGTTGAAGAACAAGGGGTAAAGCTCGAAGAAATGTATAAGACGTTTAACATGGGAGTAGGATTCTGTGTTATTGCACCAAAAGAACAGGCAGTGCGAATTAAATCAATATTCAAAAAACACAAGATACAAAGTCAGGAAATAGGAAAGATTATTCCCAAGAAAGGTGTTTTTGTAAACTCGATAAAAATTGCTTAATTTAACAACAACAAAATTATTTTCAACCTAATTTACCTTATATGACAGATTTTTACAATATTCAGTAAGAGAATATGGTAGAGGCACACTTAATTGAAACAATTATCGGTATAGGAATTCTTCTTTTTGCAGCTAAACTAATGGCAGAGTTATTCCTCAGATTAAAACTGCCAATTGTATTAGGTGAACTTTTGGCAGGAATGATTGTAGGACCATTTGCATTAGGGGCATTTTTTGTAGTAGATGGAAAACAGTTGCTGCAAATCAATGATGAGATACGAATACTAGGAGAGATGGGCGCAATTGTGATTTTGTTTATGGCAGGACTTGAAATGACACCTAAAGAATTCCTAAAGGGTGGAAAAGCATCATTTACTGTCGGTACGCTGGGAGTGGTGGTCCCATTCTTTGCAGGACTCGTGGTTTTTCAAATGTTCGGATTTGATGCATTACAATCAATGCTTATTGCAACAGCACTAACAGCTACAAGTATCGCAATTTCAATTCAAGTTCTAAGTGAATTTGGCAAAATAAAAACTCCCGAAGCTAGACTCATTATTGGCGCAGCAGTTGTAGATGACATTTTAGCAATTGCAGTATTATCAGTAGTGTCATCTATTGCAGGATCCGATGGAGGAATTGACAATATTGACATTTCTGAAATAGTAATAACAATTTTGCAGGTATTAGGATTCTTTGCAATAATGCTTATAGTAGCAGTAGTTGTCATCCCAAAAATAATCACACCACGGCTATGGAAAGCAAAGGGAAGTGTGGAAGGAATAGCAACGGCATCATTTTTTGGAGCAGCAGCTCTTGCAGGGTCAATAGGGCTATCACCTATTGTAGGGGCATTTGCAGTAGGAATGGCATTATCAACTACAAAAGTATTTGAAAAAGTGGAAAATTACATTGGAAAAATTGGATTAATTTTTGCACCATTATTCTTTGCAATTATTGGTGCACAAGTTGATCTGAGAGCAGTTGATTTGAATATTTTGATATTAAGTGGCGTAGTTATTGTAGTAGCAATTGTCACAAAATTGTTTGGATGTGGATTGCCTGCAATGATGTTTTTGAAAAGCAAACAGCAAGGAATGCGAGTAGGAATCGGAATGATCTCAAGAGGAGAAGTAGGGCTGATTGTTGCTGGAGTAGGAGTAACTGCAGGAATTTTAACATCTGAAGTTTATTCTACAATCATAATCATGGTAGCAGTGACAACTATTATCACACCAATATGGTTAAAGATGGAATACAGGAAAGAGCAAAAAAGTGGTTCAGCACCTAGCGAACAAAATATCGAGCAGAAATAAGAATAAAGTCTTAGATTATATAGAAAATTCTTTATGATAAAATATGATTTTAGAGAAGAAATTTGCAAGGGGAAATGGCTATAGATTATAATGAATTAACAAAACAAGTTCTCAATTTGTATCCTCAAGTGAAATTTGCCGGAGTTGTAAATATGAAAGGAGAAATTGTTGCTGGAGGACATAAAGAAAATGTGGAGCAACTGTTAGTAGGGGATGAAATCAACATGTCAATTCATTATGCATTACAAAAAAGAGATCTCTATACAAATCTGGCATACAAGATTGGTCATGAAACATCTTCAATTACTGAATTTCAAAAAGCTGCAATTATCAGCGTTCCAATTAATTCTAATGAATTATTTTTAGTTAGAACAGATAATGGGACAGATTATCTGAAAATAGTTGATCATATTCATTCAAAACTAGATCCTCAGAAATACATTCGAGATGAAATTAAAGCTATTGAAAATGAAATCAATGAATTAAAAAATCTCAAAGAAACAAAATCAAAGAGAAAACCAGCTAGAAAGAGCATAGCAAAGAAAAAGGTGGTAAAGAGAAAACCAGCTAGAAAGAGCATAGCAAAGAAAAAGGTGGTAAAGAGAAAACCAGCTAGAAAGAGCATAGCAAAGAAAAAGGTGGTAAAGAGAAAACCAGCTAGAAAGA